>JAUHVS010000177.1 GCA_030424955.1 bacterium
CTGCACCGCCGGCGTGGGCGTGTGCGCCCGGGCGGGGCAGCAGATCTGTTCGCCCGACGGGGGCACGGTGTGCAGCGCGCAGGCAGGGCCGCCCGGCGACGGGGAGCGCTGCAACGGCCTCGACGACGACTGCGACGGGCGGGTGGACGAGGGCAACCCCGAGGGGGACGAGCCCTGCGGCACCGGCCAGCCGGGCGTGTGCGCCGCCGGCACCAGCGTGTGCCGCAACGGCCGCCGGCTGTGCCTGTCGGACGCCAGCCCGGGCGCCGAGACCTGCGACGGCCGCGACGAGGACTGCGACGGCGCCACCGACGAGGCCCCCCTGGGCGGGCCCCTGCGGGTGGACTGCTACGACGCGCCGCCCGAGACCCGCGGCGTCGGGCCCTGCCGGGCCGGCGCGCGGCTGTGCGTGGGCGGCGCCCTGGGCGCCTGCGTGGGCGCCGTGCTGCCGGGCGCCGAGTTCTGCGACGGCCTCGACAACGACTGCAACGGCCGCGCGGACGACCTGCCCGAGGGCAGCTGTGTGTGCGCCGCCGGCACCGAGCGCCCCTGCTACCCCGGCCCCCTGGGCACCGAGGGCGTGGGCCTGTGCCGGGGGGGCACCCAGCGCTGCCGCGCCGACGGCACGGGCTTCGGGCCCTGCGGGGGCGCCGTGGTGCCCACGCCCGAGGTCTGCGACGGCCAGGATCACGACTGCGACGGCGAGATCGGCGACGTGCAGGGCGTGGGCGACGCCTGCACCGCCGGGCTCGGGCCCTGCGAGGCCGGCGGCGTGCGGCGCTGCGCCAACGGCGTGCTGGCCTGCGACGCCCAGCCGGGCGCGCCCCAGGGCGAGACCTGCAACGGCGTGGACGACGACTGCGACGGGGTGGTGGACAACGCGCCGGGGGCCAACGAGGCCTGCACCGTGGGCGTGGGCGCCTGCCGTCAGGCCGGGCGCCGGCTGTGCGGCGAGGGGCCCCTGCCCGTGTGCGACGCGCGGCCGGGCGTGCCGGCCGACGAGGTGTGCAACGGCGTGGACGACGACTGCGACGAGGCCACCGACGAGGGCCTGGGCGGGGCCCCCTGCGCCGAGGGCGTGGGCGCGTGCCGCCGGGCGGGCCAGATCGCCTGCGCGGGCGGGGCCCTGGCCTGCAACGTGGCCCCTGGCGTGCCGTCCCCCGAGGCCTGCAACGGGCTGGATGACGACTGTGACGGGAGCGCCGATGAGGCCGTGGCCGGGCAGGCGTGCAGCGCCGGGATCGGCGCCTGCGCCCGGGCCGGCGTGACCACCTGCCTGAACGGCGTGGGCGGCTGCGACGCGGTGCCCGGCGCCCCGGCGGCCGAGGTGTGCGGTGGCGGCGACGAGGACTGCGACGGGCAGGTGGACGAGGGGCTGGGCTGCAACCCGTGGCCCAGCTGTGACGCGGCCCTCGCGGCGGGCGCCGTGGCCGATGGGGTGTACCTGGTGCAGCCGGTGGGCGCCGCTGAGCCGCGCAGCGTGTGGTGCGACATGACCACCGACGGCGGGGGCTGGACCCTGGTGGGCAGCACCCGCCAGACCACCCTCGATGACGCCGGCGGCCCCTGGTACGCAGACCTGGCCACGCTGGCGCCCGCTGAGGGCCACCAGACCCTCTGGGACGGGCTGCGCCCCCTGGCCGACCGCTTCGACCTGCGCTTCGCCTGCCGCGACGTCGAGGGCGCGGCGGCCGATCCCTTCGCGGTGGATCTCTCGTTCTACGACGTGCGCTGGTACCACGAGATCACCACGGGCGCGGACGCCGACAGCTGCTTCAGCGAGAACCAGGGCGCCGGGGTCGACCTGCCCGTGCCCGCGCGCCGCGACAGCGTGGGCGGGCGGTTCCAGCCCTTCGGCACGCCCTACACGCCCCTCAACGGCATCTACAGCGGCGGCGACTACCTGGAGGGCGAGGACAACTGCGACGCCACCAGCGACTTCACCGTGGACTTCGACGACCGCGGCATGGACAGCGATCAGAGCGACGGCACGGACTGGGGAGAGGACGACGGCGCGCGCAAATGCGGCCGCTCGGGGCTGGCCACGGGCCAGTGGTTCGTGTTCGCCCGCGCCCGCCGGGCCGCGGCGCTGACCTGCCCCGCCGATGATCCCTTCGAGCCCGACGACACCGACGACGCGGCCTACCCGGTGCGGGTGGGCCCCACCTGGCAGCGCATCCTGTGCGGCAGCGATCATGACTGGCACCGCCTCGAGGGCGTGGCCGGCACCTGCTACACGGTGTCGCTGGCGTTCCGCGACGCGGCCGGCGACATCGACGTGGTGGTGTACGACAGCAGCAACATCGAGATCGGCCGCGGGGGCTCGGTCACCGATGACGAGCAGGTGACCGTGACCGCGCCCGCGGACGGGATCATGCTGCTGGACGTGCGGGGCTTCCTGTTCGGCAACGACGGCGCCAACGAGTACACGCTGCGGGTCGAGCTGGCCGCCTGCCCCTGATCGGGGCGGCGCCGGATCAGCGCCCCACGAGGTCGTCGGGGAGCAGCAGCGAGGGGGTGTCGCTGCACACCAACCACAGCTGGTGGGCGGCGCGGGTCATGATGACGTGCAGCTGGAACCGCGCCTCGTCGGTGCGCGGGAAGTGCCCCGCCGTGGCCTCCAGCAGCACGACGTAGTCGTACTCCAGGCCCTTGATCTGCATGACGTCGGTGACGTCGATGCCGGGGCTGAACTCGAAGTCCTGGCGCCGCACCCGGCGCAGGCCGGGCACCTGGGCGCGCTTGAGGCCCTGGTAGTAGACCTCGGCCACCTCGGGGGTGCGGGCCACCAGGGCCACGCTGGCCCGGCGCTCGCGGTCGCGCAGGCTGCGCAGGGCGTCGGCCAGGAAGCCCACGGCCTCGCCCTGCTCGGCGAAGCGCAGCAGCTCCACCGGCGCGCCGTCGTGGGCGTCGCGGGGGGCGTCCTCGCGGGCCAGGGGCCCCAGCACGTGCCGGGCCAGGGCCATCACCTGCCGCGTGCTGCGGTAGGTCACCGACAGCGGCGGCAGCACGTGGGCCTTGAGGTGCAGCCGCTCGGCCAGCTCGTCCCAGTCGGCGAAGCCGTTGTCGAGCACCAGCCGCTGGGCGGTGTCGCCGGCCAGGGTCACCGGGCCGCCCTCGGGCACCAGCCCGCACAGCACCTGGATGCACAGCGGCGAGTGGTCCTGGGCCTCGTCCACCACCACGTGCTCGAAGCGCGCCTGCTGGCCCGAGGGGCCGGTCATGCGGCCGTACTTCACCTGGCAGATGCGCATCAGCAGGGCGGCGTCGTCCACGTCGAGGCGGCCGCGGATGTCGCCGTCGTCGAGGTCGCGGCCGTCCACGCCCTGGCGATGGCTGGCGTCGAAGTCGGCGAGGTCCAGCGGGTCGTCCACCTGCAGCGCGGCGGTGTTCACCAGCTGATCCAGCTCCCACTGGTAGTAGTCGGCGCCCGCCTCAGCGAGCCCGGCGGCGAGCCGGCTGCGGTTGGTGAGCAGCTCGGCCCAGGTCTCGACGGGATCGCCCAGCTCCTTGCGGGCCTGGTCGAAGACCTTGCGCAGGGCCACCCGCCGGCTGCCCTCGAGCCCGGCGCGCTGGGCGTTCTGCTCGGCCCACTCCCGGGTGCGCTCCAGCCGCACCATCACCGGCAGGTTCCGGCGGCTGACCCACGCGCGCAGCACGGCGTCGCCGCCCGCCTCGGCGATGGCGCTGTCCCAGGCGCGGGCCTCGGCGAGCACCACCTCGTCGAGCTGGTTGAGCAGGAACGGGTGCCGCTTGAGGCGCCGGGCGCCGATGGGCGTGTCGTCGGTGGGCTTGCGCTTCTTGAGCGCGGGCACGAGGCGCTTGACGGTCTCGTGGGCGAAGCTGCTGAAGGTGCGGATGGCCACGCCGGCCACGTCGAGGCTGGGCAGCACGCCCGCCACGTAGCGCCGCAGCGCGTCCCCCGGGGTGATCACCAGCATGCGCTTGGCGGCGAACTTCCGCGGATCTTCGAAGTGCAGGAAGGCCGCGCGGTGCAGGGCGATGGTGGTCTTGCCGGTGCCGGCGCCCCCGCGGATGATCACCACCCCCGAGCGCGCCCCGCTGATGATGCGGAACTGCTCGGGGTCGATGAGCGCGGTGATCTCGGGCAGGCGGTCGTCGGGCTTGCCGCCCAGGGTGCCCGGCGCGCGCAGGGCGCTGCCCACCCCGCCGGCGAGGCGGCTGCGGCTCGCGGCCTCGCGCTGCCAGCCGTCGGCGGTGCGCACCAGCACGGTGTCGCCGTCCCGCACCCGCAGCAGCTCGCCGTCGGCGATGGTGACCGTACGGCGCACGTCCACGGTGCCGCGCTGCACCTCGCCCGCGAAGACCTCCTCGTAGTCGTCCCCCGCGGCGTAGCAGTAGTAGATGCGGCTGATGGGCGAGTTGCGCCAGTCGACGATCTGCACCCCCTGGCGGCTGTCGATGAAGGCCCGGCGGCCCACCAGCACGTCCCGCACCCGCTCGCGGCCCCGCAGCACGTCCGTGAGGCGCAGGTGGGCGAAGTACGGGTTGCTCGGATCGGCGGGGAACACCCGCTCGCGATCCTGGGCGCTGCGCAGCGCCGCCAGCCGGGTCATGTGCTCCACGAGCATGGCGTGGTCTTCGGCGCGGGTCTCCTGCAGCTGGTCGCGCAGGGCCAGCAGCTCGCTGTCGAAGTCCGACGACGTGCGCACCTCGGCCATGTGCGCCGCGAGGCGGGCCTGCACGTCGCGCACGAGGGCCTGCTCCTCGGCGATGATGGCCTGCTCGGCGGCGGTCAGCGCTGCGCTCATGGGCTGCTCGGGGGGCAGTGAGACGGGGGGCCGCGTTCTAGCAGATCCGCTGTGGGTCCTCCAAGGCGACCCGGCGCCGGCTCAGCGGACCTGGCGCAGCCGTCGCGGCAGCGGCACCCCGGGGGGCTGGTGCATGGCCTCAAAGGGGGCCTCGCCCAGGCGCACGGCGCGCCACACCTCGCGGTTGGTGGAGCAGAAGGCGAACACCAGCACCGCCGAGGCCTCCACGAGGCGGCCGAAGCCCTCGGGATCCTTGGGCATGCCGTCCTCGAGGTCGACGCGCATGGCCACCCCCTCCACCGCCCAGAACGCGAAGGGGAGGTACGCAGCGTCCACCCCGCACAGCGCGTGGTGGAGGATGAGGGGGGACACGCGGCTCGACAGGTGCGCGAGGTGGTCGCGCATCACCTGGCCCTCGCCCTTGACCAGCGCGATACGGCGCACCCGGCGCACGATGCGGCTGCGCACGGGGTTGAGGCCGAGGCGCACCAGCTGCTGGACCGCGCGCCCGGGCTGCTTGCCCAGGATGTTGGCGCTGGCGTCCACGAAGCCCTCGGTGAACCAGGCCAGCTGGTTGGCGCCGAACTGGCCGATGGCCCCGTACTTGTCGGTGAAGTAGCGGTAGACCGTGCCGACGCTCACGCCCGCCTGAGCGGCGATGTGGTCGGCGCTGACGGTGTCTTGCCGGCCGAGCAGCGCGCCGGTGGCGTCGACGATGGCGTCAAAGGTGGCCCGCGCCCGGGGCTGCTTGGGGGGCTGCTTGGCCCAGTGGCCCAGCAGGGCGACGTCGCGGCGGGCGCGAAACAGGCGCCAGGCTGCGCCGCTGCCCAGGCTCCTGGGGGTCTCGGCGGTGGCCCGGCGCCACTGGTCGCGATCGGCGGTGAGCAGCCCGACGACCATCAGGGTCAGCTCGTCGGCCAGCGCGGCCTCCTGGGCGTCGTCGTCGAGCCAGCCCGTGCGCGCGCCGTGGTCGAGCGCGGCGCTCAGGCCGTGCACCAGCACGGCGACGTCCTCGCGGCAGGCCGCGGGCAGCCGGCGCTGGACCGCGGGCCACAGCCGGTCGGCGAACGCGCGCTCGGCGCGCAGCCGGATCGGCTGGGTCTGGGCCTCGCTCGCCAGGCTGAGCGCCCCGTCCACGACCGGATCCCGCCGCAGCCGGCAGGCCGCGGCCACGCAGCGTCCCGCCTGCTCGGGCAGCGGGATCTCGGCGTCGCTGCAGCGGGGCAGCTGGAGCTGGTCGGCCGCCAGGTGGCGGGTCAGCAGCGCGCAGAGGATGGCGTCGCGATCCTGGAAGTACTGGTACAGCGTGCCGATGCTGACCCCCGCCCGCTCAGCGATGCTGTTGGTGGTGACTGTGCCATTGTGTGCCAAAAGCTGAGTGGTCGCCTCCAAGATGGCGTCCACCGTCACCTGCGCGCGGCTCTGAGTCGGGGTCTTTCGCACGCCTTTGACCACGGGACCTTCACGACCTGAATGCGAGTATTCGGGGCCGCCGTCGCCCCGTATCTTAGCCTCGGAATTTCACAGTATGGCCGGTCAGCCCGGGCGACGTCGACGTTGCTCATGACGCGACAGCTCCGTCTGGGTTTCGAGCCCTGGGACGAGCCGGCAGGCAGACGGGGAGTCGCAGGGATGATGACGTTGCGGGGGCGCGCGCCGTGGGCGCGCATGACGTGGGGCGCTGCCCTGTGGCTGGCGGGTGCGCTGGTTGGCTGTGACGACGGTGGCGGGGGGGGCCAGCCCAGCGCCGACGCCGGCCTGACCGATGGGGGCGGCGCCGACGCCGATCCCAACTGCGGGCCGGGCACCGAGGGCTGTCGCTGCCTGGGGGACGACACCTGTCGCCTGCCCACTCTCACCTGCTTCGAAGGCACGTGTCAGGATCTCACCGGGCCCTGCGACCGCAGCACGACCCGCTGCCCCCCCGAAGACCCCGTCTGCTACACGCCCTGCGTCGCCGACCGGGTCGATCCCGACGGCACCGTGCGGGTGTGCGCGCCCAACGGCCTCATGCGCGGCTGCCTGCCCGGCGCGAGCTGCATCCAGGGCAGCTGCAGCGAGGTCGCGGCCCCCAACGCCCAGGTGGCGGATCCCGGGGTGTGCACCGGTGATCCCGACTGCCCGAGCTTCCAGGTGTGCCTGCAGGGCCGCTGCTACTCGGAGTGCACGAGCGATCAGGCCTGTGAGGGGATCATCGGCAACGAGCGGCGCTGCGAGCTTCAGGTGTGCCGCGAGATCTGCAACAGCGACCTGCCCTGCACCGATCGGGGCACCATCTGCGACCAGGGCCTGTGCCTGCCGATCGTGCCGCCCGATCCCGTCCCCACCGATCCGCCCACGGGCGCCTTCGAGGTGAGCGCGTCGGCGCTGCGGTTCACGGCTACGCTCCCCGCGTCCGTGCTGAAGCTGAGCAACGTCGGGACCTCGGCGCTGACCCTCACGGTGCGCAAGGCAGAGCAGACCTCCATCGGCGCCGACGGCCGGCCGGTGACCCTCACCGACGGCGCGCTGCCCTGGATCACCCTGAACGGCGAGCGTGGCGATCTGGTGGTCGAGATCGCGGCCGGCGACGTCGCCGAGATCGAGATCGCTGGCGCCGAGGCGCAGGCCTTCTCGCGGTGGACCGGCCGCCTCGAGATCTCGGGGCCGGGCCTGCCCACCCAGGCCACCCGGCTGGTGTACAGCACGGGGCTGAGGGGCCGCTGGAGTGGGAAGGCGTACGTCTTCGGCAACTTCGACGGCGAGGACGAGATCGAGGCGTGGCGGGGCGACCGCACCAACGCCGAGCCTGACGTGCCCAACGCCTTCATGCGGGCCTGGGCGAACTACCGCAACGGGGGCATCAACGCGGCCGAGATGTCGGCGATCATCCAGGCGACCCTCACGGGGAGCTGGGACCAGCCCCGGGTGCGCGAGCTCTGCCGCGCCGCCACCAACGACAACGCCACCGTCTGCGCGCCGTTCAACAACCCCGACGGCGTCATCCGGTACACCGCGGACGCGGACGCCTCGCCGGTGCCCTCGGGCGTGATCGAGGCCACCTTTGCGATGGAGGTCACCACCCTCGAGTGTGAGGACGGCCACTGCGCCACCGGCCGCATCGACAGCGCCTTCGCGCTGCAGTACCCCGGCGATCCGGGCGTTCGGCTCGCCTTCGGCGGTGAGCCGGACGCCTGCGAGCGCGAAGATCCCGTGCTGGGCTGCGTGACCACCCTCGACGCCCTCGACGCCGAGATCATCATCGGGGCGCGGCTGGAGGGCTCGCGGAACTGCCCGGCCGGTCTGGCGCCCTTCGACCGCCCCTGGCTGGTGGCCGGCCTGCCCCCGCCCCGTGGCGGTGATCTGCTCCGCGGCTGCCGCGACACCCGCGCGCCCTTCGAGGACAGCGCGGCCAACGAGGCCTTCGCCGAGGCCAACCCCATCCCCGACGGCAAGGTGCGCCGGCGGCGCCTGGAGCTGATCGACGGCCTGCTGATCGAGCAGAACGTGATGAGCCTGATCGTGCGCGAGACCATCGACCCCTTCCAGGGGGGCGGCGAGCCGCTGGTGAACTACCAGTACATCACCCTGGTGCGGGAGCCCGCCGATCCCGAGGACATCAACCCCACCCCGGCGCCGGCGCCGGCGGTCGACGACCGCGCCCACGATCTGTCCCCCGTCTGCAGCGCGTCCGTGGTGGAGACGGCCACGGGGCAGGGCAACGTCATCGATCTCAGCGACGCACAGCGCAACCAGCTGGCCCTCGCGGTCACCAGCGGCGGGGCAGGGGCCGCCACGCCGCTCCCTGCGGGGGAGGTTGTGCACAGCCTGTGTGTCTGGAACGAGCAGACCGCCGTGGTGGACAACAACGGCGCCCTGATCGATCCCAACGCCGATGACGGGCTCAACGGGTTTGTGGTCCGCGAGGTCATCAACGCGGGCCCCGACGGCAACCGGCCCTGCTTCCCGGGCGCGGAGGTCATCTACTTCACGATGGACGCGGCGGCCGAGCCCGCGGCGTGGGACTGCAACGCCACGTTCCAGCAGGAGGCCTGCCTGGAGGCGCTGCAGCAGGCCGTCGCGCGGGGCGAGGTGCGCCGCATCGCGGCGGACGACGTCGACAAGTTCGACTCCGTGGCAGACGGCGTCGACACCAACCTGCTGGTGCGCTGTGCGGACAACGCCGACGTGTGCGAGGTGGTCGGCTTTGATCCCACCGCCAACCGCACCTTCGGGATCGCCGGCATCGGTCAGGCGGTCTACCCCCCCTTGGGTCAGGCGGTCTCGAAGGCCTTCCGCTACAAGACCCAGTTCGTCAGCCGGGCGGGCACGACCCTGGGCTTCGCGCCCACCGTGTGCCGCTATGTGGGCGCCCCGGACCCCTACTGCTTCGACCCGGTCGCCATCGAGACCGTGCGCGAGCGGGTGGACTGTGCGATGGCCTTGGTGGACGATCCGGCGCTCACCCCCGCGACCCGCGCCACCGTGGTCGCAGCCCTGCAGCGCAACTTCGGTCGCCTGTTGGCCGGCGCCGGCGAGGAGGATCCCATCCTGGCGTTCGGGTTCGAGCGGCTGTACGCGGAGCTGGTGATCATGCAGGGCGACGAGGCCCTGACCCGGGCCTACACCACCCGCTACGCGGTGGGCGGCGTGAGCCCCGAGGCCTTC
>JAUHVS010000178.1 GCA_030424955.1 bacterium
TGAGGCCATCGGCGTGGGCGCGGCCCTGATGATGGTGGTGCTGCACGCCTGGGAGGCCCAGAACCAGCTCGCCCGCCAGCACCGCGACTGGGGCACGCTGCGGCTGCTGTTCCTCGACGAGGCCAACCGCCTGTCGAGCGACAACCTGGGCGTGCTCTTCGAGCTCTGCCGCACGCTGGACCTGCAGCTGCTGATCGCGGCGCCCACGGTGGATGAGGCCGCGGGCAACACCACCTACCGCCTCACCCGCATCACCGGCGCGGGCCAGGACGAGGAGGTGCGCTTCAGCGGCCGCCGCCTGCGCCACACGGGGCTGACCGAGCCGCCGCCGCCAGTGGAGCCCGCGCTGCCGGGCATCGAGTAGGCCGGCGTGGCGCCCGCCTGGGCTGGCCAGCGCGGCGCCTGAGCGCCTGTCCATCGAGACAGTGGGGATGGGTCGCCTCGTGGGGCCCGAGCGGGCCGAGGCGCGGCCTGTGCCCCCGGGTGGGGGCCAGGCGCTGGTCCGTCGGCCCGGGCGGCCTACTCGTCGTCGCCGCCCTCGGGGGCCTCACGGTCGGCAGGGGCCTCGTCCCCGCGGCGCTCGGCGCGGCGGGCGGCCCGGCGGGCCTTCATCTCGGTGATGGCGGCGCTGCAGCCCTCGGAGAGGCTGGCCTCGTTGGCCTTCAGGCACTGCTTCACCGCGCGGCGGTCGCCCTTGGCGTCCGCACACAGGGTCTGCACGTCGGCCTTGCAGGCCGCCCGCAGGGCCTTGCCGCCCCGGCCGCGCTTGCCGCGCTTGCCGCGCTTGCCCTTGCCCCACTTGCCGTGGCCGCGGTCGCCGCGGCTGGCCTTCATGGCCTCGATGGCGCCGGTGCACTCGGCCGACAGCTCATCGGCGTGGCTGCGCAGGCAGCGCCGCACGCCCTTCTTGCCCTCGGCCTCGGCGCAGTGGGTCTGCACGTCGGCGGCGCAGGCGGCCTTCACGGCGTCCCGGCCGGCCTTGCGGGCCTGGCGCTTCTCGACGCGGGCGGCGCAGGCCTCGGACAGGTCGGCCTGGTGGGTCTGCAGGCACTCGCGGACGGCGTCGCGGTCGCCCTTGGCGTCGGGGCAGAGGCGGTCCACGTCGTCTCGGCAGGGGCGCTCGCCGCGGTCGGCCGAGGCGATGGCGGGCACGAAGAGGGCGGCCACGAGCAGGGTGGAGAGGGTGCGCAACATCGGGAACCTCCTGGTTTTCGTCCGGCGCTGTCAGCGCGTCGGTCGACCAGTCAGTGCTCGCTCGGCGTTGGACGGGTTACGGGGGGGCGTCTTTTTTTGGGCGGCCCGCTGGGGGCGGCCCAGGGGGCGGGCGGCGCCCGCGGGGCGAGGGGCCGTCAGGCGAAGTCGGGGCCGACGTTGAACCACCAGTCGTAGGGCATGGGCAGCGGGTAGAGCAGGCCGGCCGGGGCGTCCGACGGGCTGTAGCGCTCGACGGCGCGCTCGCCGTCCCAGCCGTCCCACTGGTCGTACAGGCCCTGGTTGCTCTCGGCGAGCCCCTGGAAGAGGTCCCAGGCCAGGTCGAAGTCGTCGACCTCGCCGGCGAACTCGGCGCCCACCAGCCGCTCGAAGATGCGCACCCGCTCGGCCTTCACCCACGCAGCGTCGTGCACGAGCAGGTTGGCCTCGCCCTCGTAGATCAGGCCGCGGTTGTTCTTGTTGGCCGAGCCCACGTTCATGACCGCGTCGTCGACGATCATCATCTTGCTGTGCACGTCCACGTCGGCGAAGTGGGCGACCATGTCGCGGCCGTCCTGGCGGATGTCGTGGGCGCGCAGCTGGTACAGCGCGTAGCGGCCGGGGAAGCGGGTGGAGAAGCGCTGGTGGGCCTCGGCGGTCCACTTGCGGCCCGGATCCCAGTAGCTGACGGGCTTGGTGACCACCAGCAGCTTCAGCGCGGGCTTCGCGCGCAGCTGGCGCTCGATGATCTCGTTGAGCAGCGGCGCGCGGAAGTACTGGTCCTCGATGTAGATGTAGTGCTCGGCGCCCTCGATCATGCGGCGCATGCCCTCGAGGATGCTGTGCTCCCAGAAGGGCATGGGGGTGGTCACCGTGAGCTGCACCTCGCTGCCTTCGACGTCGTCGCCGCGCACGTCGAAGGGCACCTCGCGGGTGAAGGGCGTGCCGTTGTCGGCGTAGGCCTCGTCGCGGCTCAGGGCCAGGTCCCAGCGCTTCTGGAACAGGGCCTCGAGGTCATCCACGATGCGGCCCTCGACCCGCACCATGTAGTCGCGGCGGGGGCCCGTGGCCGACTCGGCCTCGCCGGCGGCGATGGCGTCGCGCTCGCGGGCCGTGGCGTCGATGGGCGCCCGCAGCGGGTTGAAGATCTCGAGGCTCGGCTGATCCCAGTCGGCGTAGTTCATGTTCATGCCGCCCAGGTAGCCCACCCGCCCGTCGACGGTGAGGAACTTCTGGTGCCAGCTGGCGCTCTGCAGGTCGGTCCACGAGATCTCGCGGTCGTACACCGACGGCTTGACCTGCTCGGTGTCGGCGAAGTCGCGCACGGCCCAGTCGGGGTTGGCGTCGATGAGGCGGTCGATGAAGGACCACTCGTCGTCGCGCAGCTGGATGGTGTCGTAGTAGGGCACCTCGGTGAGGTTGGGCTGGAGCACGACCTCGACGCCGTCGCCCTTGGCCTCGGCGCGGGCCTGCAGGCCGTCGTCGAGCACGGCGACGTCGTTGATGAAGTCGCTGTCGCCCCAGAACTGGTTGAGCAGCACCCGGCGGGTGCCGGGCAGGCTGTCGAGCCAGCCCAGCAGGGTGTTGTCCCAGCGCTCGGCCTCGCTCACCGAGGCGTAGTCGGCGTCGCGGGTGAGCTCGAAGTCTTCCTTCACGAGCCAGAAGGACATGTGCGTGCGCTCGACGGCCTGGGACAGGTCGAGGGCGACGCTCGCCCAGGCGTCGGCGCCGTTGTCGAACAGCTCGATGCGGGTGCCCTTGCG
This sequence comes from bacterium, assembly GCA_030424955.1. Taxonomy (GTDB): domain Bacteria; phylum Myxococcota_A; class Bradymonadia; order UBA7976; family UBA1532; genus JACKDL01. The sequence continues at coordinate 2,955 of JAUHVS010000178.1, forward strand.
CGGGGCCGGGCCGCTGGCGGCGAACAGGGTGTGCTCCAGGCCCAGGTAGAGGCTGTGGACCCACTCGGGATCGCCCTGCAGGGCGCGCTTCTCGCGGCTGAGCGCCCAGTGGCGGATCTTCTGGGTGGGGGGCACGAAGCGCAGCTGCGCGTCCACCGTGAAGGTGAAGGCCTCGGGGTGGTGGCCCGGCAGGTCAGCCTTGAGGGTGTACTGCCCCGGCTCGGCGAGCCGCAGGACGATGGGCTGCAGGTAGCCCTCGAGGGTGACCGAGGCGCCGTCGCCGCGCACCAGGGACACGGTGCCCGAGGTGTCGGGCAGGCGGCCCCACACGTCGGTGACCACCAGCTCCAGGGCCATGCCCTTCTCGCTGGCGGCACCCAGGGCGCTGTCGCGCAGGGCCGGGGCGGTGTTCAGGGCGTCGCCCTTGAAGTCCGCGAACTCGATGCGATCGGGGCCGCGCTCGGCGGCGGTGACCGGCGCGTCGTCTTCGCACCCGGCGAGGACGAGCAGCAGCAGGGGCAGGCACAGGGCGCGACGCATGGGGACCTCCGGCGGGAACCGAGCGGATATAGCACCTTCTGTGCCAGTCCGCCGGTCTGTGGGCAAAGGGATGCGCGGGTGGCCAGCGCAGTCGCCGGGGGGCGCAGTGACCACCCCGAGGCCGCCCGGCTGGCGGGTCTAGTTGCCGTTGGGCTCGAAGAAGGACACCCCGGCGCCCTGGGGGTCTTGCATGATGGCGATGGTGCCCACGCCCGCGACCGGGAGGGCAGGGGACAGGGCCTTGCCGCCCGCGGCGAGGGCGGCGGCCTGGGCGTCGGCCAGCACCGGCACCACCACGTGGCACAGCCAGAAGCCGGGGGCGCCCGGCTCACCCGCCTGCAGGTCGGCGACGGGGGTCTCGCCGGTCACCAGGGTGCGCATGCCGTTGAACTCGCCCACCGTCCAGCCGAAGACGGCGCCGTAGAAGGCCGCCGAGGCCTCGGGATCGGGGGTGGTGAGGGTCTCCCAGCAGAACACGCCCGGGCCCATCTGCTCGTTGGTGCGGGCGGGCTCGTCGCCCTCGTGGAAGCGCCAGGCGGTGATCCAGCCGCCGTGGGGATCGCCGATGACCGCGAAGAGGCCGATGCCGATGTCGGTGACGGGCACGCCGATGGTGCCGCCGGCTGCCTCGGCCTTGGCGACGGTGGCCGCCACGTCCTCGACGCTGACGTAGGGCATCCAGTGGGGCGGGTGCCCACCGGCCTCGGCGGGCATCTCGACGATGCCGCCCACCGGGCCGTGCACGTCGCCGACGGTGTTGTACTGCTGGCCGCCGGGCATGTCGTCGGTGGTGAACCGCCAGCCCATGATGGGGCCGTAGAAGGCCTTGGCGGCCTCGACATCAGGGGTGGCCAGCTCGCGCCAGACGATGTGACCGGGGCGCCAGGTGGGCTCGCTCATGGGGACTCCGTGGGGGGGCTGTGTGCAGGCCCCAGCGCGGGGCCCATCGGTAGCCCCTACGGCGTTGGCGGGGGCCTGTCAACGCGCCGCGGCGACCCCGCCGCCGCCCCTTTTGCCCGGGCGGCGAACCTGTCAGGCTGCCGCCGCGACACCCTGCACTCATCGAGGAGCGACACATGCGCTACAAACTGCTGGGCAGCAGCGGCCTGCGGGTCAGCGAGCTGTGCCTGGGCACCATGACCTTCGGCACCGCCTGGGGCTGGGGGGGCGATCTGGACGCCTGCCGCGGCATGTTCGACGCCTTCACCGAGGTGGGCGGCAACTTCATCGACACGGCCAACAAGTACACCGACGGTGAGAGCGAGCGCATCGTGGGCGAGCTGGTGGCGCCGGACCGGCACCGCTACGTCATCGGCACGAAGTACACGCTGACCACCCAGGAGGACGACCTCAACGCGGCGGGCAACCACCGCAAGAACCTGCGGCGGTCCATCGAGGCCAGCCTGCGGCGGCTCGCCACCGACTACGTGGATCTGCTGTGGGTGCACGCCTGGGACTTCACGGTGGCGCCCCAGGAGGTCATGCGCGGCCTCGACGATCTGGTGCGGCAGGGCAAGGTGCTGCACGTGGCCGTCAGCGACACGCCCGCCTGGATGGTGGCGCGCTGCAACACCTTCGCGGAGCTGCGCGACTGGTCGCCCTTCGTGGCGATGCAGATGGAGCACAGCCTCATCGAGCGCACCGGCGAGCGGGACCTCAAGCCCATGGCCGAGGCGCTCAACCTGGGGGTGCTCGGCTGGGCGCCGCTGGGCGGTGGGCTGCTGACGGGAAAGTACACGGCGAAGGCCGACGGCAGCGCCCCCCATGACGCGGCGCGGGCCAACAACTACCGGCTGACGGACCGCAACCTGGCCATCGCCCGGTCGGTGGACGCCGTGGCGGCCGCGACGGGTAAGCCGCAGGCGCAGGTGACCCTGAACTGGTCGCGGGCGCAGGGGGTGATCCCCATCGTGGGGGCCCGCACGCCGGCGCAGCTCAAGGAGAGCCTGGGCGCGCTGTCGTGGACCCTGGACCCCGCGCACCTGGCGACCTTGGACGCGGCGAGCGCGATCAAGCCGGGCTTCCCCCACGACTTCCTGGCGCAGCGGCGCATCGGCGACATGGTGCTGGGCCCGCAGCGCGGTCTCATCGACCGCTGAGGGCGCGGGGCTGGCGGTCGCCCGCCGGCCCCCGTCAGAGCCCGTCGAAGCGCAGCACCGTCAGGGCGCTCCAGGTGCCCTCGGCGGTGCGGACCCGGGCCTGCACCTCGACGGCCAGGTCCCGCGCCGCGAACACCTGCCGCGCCTCGCCCGCCGCGGTGACCGCCGCGGGCGACACCTCGCCCCCGGGCAGCCGGGGGTCCCCCCCATCCACCGTGTAGAGGACCTCGGCGTCCGGCGCGCCCGTGAGCACCAGCTCGAAGCCCACCGCCACGCGGCCGCCCCAGTGGTTGGGGGCGGCGGGCTCGACGGCCGGGTACAGGTCGGCGCGGCGGAGCTGATCGAGGAAGCGCGCGCTGCGGGCGGGGAAGTAGTCGGCGAGCAGCCCGTCCACCTCGGCCTGCCAGTCGGCGTCCACGGTGTAGGGGGCGTCGGCGCGGTGCTGATCGCCCCAGCGGGCGGACTCCACGGCGAGGGGCGCGCGCACCCGGTCGGCCAGGGCGGCGAAGCGGGCGGCGGGGCGGTTGCGCTCGGGCTGGGCGGGGTCCCACGCCGGGGCGTCGGGGTCCACCCACAGGGCGCCGCCCGGCGTGGTGAGGTGCTGGCGGGCGCGGTCGGCCACGAGCAGCCGGAACTCGGGGTTGGCCCTCAGCGCGTCCCAGGGCTGGGCGACGCCGACGGACACGCCGGTGCGGTCGGTGTCGAGGTTCGAGCGCAGCCCCAGCGACCACTCGCTGTCCCACATGTAGAACTGGAAGCCCAGCCGCCCGTCCCGGGGCCGGCCCACGTAGAAGTTCTTGCGGGGCCAGTCGGTGTTGCCCACGTACAGGTTGGTCAGCATGTAGTCCGCCAGGGTCAGCATGTCGACCCAGGCCGGGCGCAGCGGATCGGGGGCGCCCGCGTCGTCCAGGCCCTGCAGCGCGAACCAGTCGGCCAGGCGGTCCACGCCCTCGCCCAGCCGGGCGAGGAGCGCCTGCCACGCGAGCAGATCGCCGTCGATGGCCGAGCCGCTGTTCTGGCCGTCCCAGTCGGCCTTGTCGCCGCCCAGGTAGGTGGCCGAGAAGGCGGCGTCCGGGCGCTCCACGGCCTCGTAGACCCCCCAGTACACGGCGTCGATGAACACGTGGAAGAAGCGGCTGTGGCTGGCCAGCCCGCCCATGGCCCGCAGGGTCTCGCGGCCGAAGCCGTCGCGGATGAAGGTGGGCTGGGACCCCGCGGCGCCCCACTGCCAGCCGTCGTTGCTGTTGGCCCGCAGGGTCACGGTGTCGAAGCGGTCGGTGGCGCCGTCGCCCAGCAGGGGCCACTCGAGCTTCGACGGGCCGTAGACGCCCTTGAACAGCAGGCGCAGCGAGTGCTTGAGGGTCAGCCCGTGGCTGCGGAAGGCGCCGCCCTGCAGCCGCAGGCCGCAGTCGATCTGGAAGCCCGGGCCGTCGGGCTCGATGAGCTCCAGGGCCGCCGCGCGCTCCCAGGCCAGGCCGCTGCGCTGGGACTGGGTGTAGCTGCCGTCGGGGCCGAACAGGCCGTCGATGGGGCTCGTGATGGCCAGGGTGGGGATGGCCCGCAGGTCGTCGGCGAGGGTGTCGGCGTAGCGGCCGCCGAAGGCGTCGCCGGGGCCGGCCACCCGGGGATCCACCGCGTAGTCGGCCTCGACGTTGCCCCAGCGCTCGGGGAAGCCGCGGGCCAGCACCGCGGCGCGGTCCTGGGCGCGCACGCCCTCGGCGAACAGGTAGGTGGCGGTGGTGACGGGGGCGGGTCGCCAGCCGGCGCGGAGGGCGGTGGCCCGCACGACGGCGCTGTCGGTGAGCACCAGTGGGCCGTCTGGGACGGCGCCGGTGTCGGCGTCGGGGACGGTGCCGTCGAGGGTGTAGCGCACCTCGGCGCCGAGGTTGGGGTGCGCGATCTCGAGGGCGAGGGGCGCGTCATACCAGCCGTGGGGGGCGCTCAGCGTGACGGGGGCGAGGACGCCGGCGTAGGGCGTGCCCTCGTTGGGGGCGCCGGGGGTGGGGGCGTCGAAGAAGGCCCAGGCGTCGCTCGCGACGGCGGTGGCGGTCAGCGTGGGGGCGATGAGCAGATCATCGTCGTCGGCGGTGAGGGCGTGCAGGGCCAGCAGGTTGGCCCCTGGCCGCAGGTGCGGCAGGGTCGCGCTCACGTCCAACTCGACCTGGGCGATGGGCTGCGGGGCCTCGGCGGTGGCCTGCGCGTCGACGGCCAGGGGCAGGGCGGGGCTGCGCACCTGGGCCACGGGCGCGCCGTTGATCCAGGCCACGAAGCCCGCGTCGTGGGCGACCTGCAGGGTCAGCTGGGTCAGGGCGCTGGGATCGTCGACGGTGAAGGGCACGCGCACCTGGATGCCCCGGGCGACGCCGCGCACCGCCGCGCCGACGTCGGACTGCACCCGGGGGCCGACGCCGCCGACGCCCGCCCACACCTCGACCTCGCCGAGGGACAGCACCGTGGCCTCGTCGTCGTTGCCCGCGCCGCCCGTGCCCGACAGATCGGGGTCCGGCAGCCGCTGCACGCGCACCTCGTGGGCGAAGACCTCGGGGGTCACCGAGAGCACCGCGGGGGCGCCCAGCGCGTCCTCGGGGTTGAGCAGCGCAGAGGTCCACACGGGCGCGCCGTCCGCGTCGTGCAGGCTCACGGTGATGTCGCGCAGCCGCGATCCGCAGCAGCCCGCGCGGTTGTGCAGATCGACCTGGGCGACGAAGGCGGCCTCGGGCAGCGTGACCGCCCACTCGGCCGTGAGATCGTCGCGCTGGGTGTGGGTGAAGTCGCCGAAGTCGCCGTTGACGGCGCGGCCCGCGTCGAAGCCGCCGAGCTGCGAGGACTGGCGGGCGGGCTGGCCCAGCGCCACGTTGGTGCGGTCGGCGGGATCGGGCACGGCGGGGGCGCCGGCGAAGCCGATGCCCAGGGTCGCGGCGGCCCAGGCGGCGTCGTCGGCGGCCCCGTCGAGCCAGCCGTCGCCCGGCGCGGGCAGCCGCCAGGTCGCGGGGCTGCCGTCGGTGAGCAGCACTGTGCGCGTGACCGCCTCGGCGCGGCCGTAGCTGATGTCGGGGTGCTGGGCGGGGTAGGGGGCGAGCACGTCCACCACGGTCACGCCGTCGCGGTACACCAGGGCCAGCAGCTCGCCGCCCGCCGCCAGCCGGAAGTCGGTGTGCAGGGGGGCGTCGGGATCGCGGCGGTCGTCGCCGCTGGCGAACACCTGCAGGCGGCCGCCGGGGGCCAGCACCACGCCCTCGGGGAAGCGCCAGCGGGTGAGATCGGCGGGGGCGTCCGACAGGGCCCAGCCGGCCAGGTCGACGGGCTGTGGGCTGCGGTTGAACAGCTCGATCCAGTCGTCCCCGTCGCCGGTGGCGAAGAGCTCGGCGAGCACCACCGGGGGGGGCGCGACGCAGCGGCCGGCCTCGCAGGCGGCGGCCTCGGCGGGGCAGGGGCCGCACTGGCCGCCGCAGCCGTCGCCGCCACAGGCCAGGGGCGCGCAGGCCGGGACGCAGGCGTCTGGGACCGCGGCGTCGGGGACGTCGGCGTCGGGGATCGCCGTGTCGACGGCCCCGGCGTCGGGCTCGGCCGCGTCGGGGGGCGTCGCGTCGAGGGTCAGGGCGGCGTCGGGGGCCGCGTCGGGGGCCGCGTCGCGTGCTGCGGCGTCAGCGGGCCCGGCGTCGGCGGGCTCGGCGTCGGGTGGGCGCTGATCTGCGCCGGCGTCCGGGCGCCCGGCGTCCCCAGCGGGCGGCGCGGCGTCGCGCGGCGAGGATGACGGCGTGGCCGCGTCACAGCCCAGCAGGCTGATCGCCAGGCTGGCCAGCCACAGGCCCCAACGAGA
>JAUHVS010000179.1 GCA_030424955.1 bacterium
AAGCCCGTCGGCGTCCCGATGGCCCTGCAGGTCGACGTGCTCGAGGCCAAGCAGGTGCTCACCATCAAGACCGGCGACCTCACCATCGGCAGCCTCGCGCTCACCACCCGGGGCCGCATCGAGGATCTCCGGGGCACCCCGACGGTCGACATCACCGCCGGTACCGGGCCCTTCAGCATCGACGGCCTCGTGCGGCTGCTGCCCGCCGTGCGCGCCGCCGTGCCGCCCGACGTGGGCATCGCGGGCCGCGCCGAGATCGCCCTCAAGGCGAAGGGCAACGCGAGCGCCTTCGCCGGCGACCTCAAGGTGCAGATCACCGGCGCCGATCTGCGCGCCCCCGGCGCGACCCTGGTGGGCTCCGGCGCCATCACCGCCCGGGCGCAGACCACGGGCGCCGGGCTCGACGCGAGCCTCAACGCCGATCTCACCGGGCTCGCCGTGCGCGCGGGCGACGCCGTCGACAAGGCGGCCGGCGTCCCCTGCACCGCCCAGGTCACCCTGGCCCGCGCGGGCGAGCGGCTGCGCTTCGGGCAGCTCCAGGTGGTGTTCGGCCCCGTCGTGCTCACCGGCAGCGGCGACATGGCGCAGGACGGCCGCAACGCCAACCTCACGCTGGGCCTGAAGGACTTCAAGCTCGCCGATCTGGCGAGGGTGCTGCCCTCGGCCATCGAGGGCCCCATGGCCGCCGCGCAGGTGGGCCTGGACGCCACCATCAAGGGCGACCTGCCGGCCCCCGACAGCCTGGCGATCAACCTCACCTCCCTGCGCTTCAAGCACGGCGCCAGCAGCCTGAGCGGCACCGCCTCGGTCAAGGGCGGCCCGGCGCCGGTCATCCGCTTCGACCTCAACGCCCCGCGCCTCGATGTCGACGCCCTGGCGCCCCCTGGGCCCGAGACCGCAGAGGCCGACACCGGCCCGGTGGTCATCCCCGACATCGTCCGCGACATCGACGCCCGCGGGCGCCTGTACATCGGCCAGGGCAGCGCCCGCGGCTACACCTTCACCGACTTCGACGGCCGGCTGACCCTGCAGAAGGGCCGCTTGAGCTTCGAGAAGATGGACTTCAAGGCCTTCGACGGCACCTTCAGCGCCGCGCGCACCGTCGCGGATCTGCGGCCGACGCCGCCCAAGCTCAAGCTGCGGGTGGATCTGTCGCAGGTGGACGCCGCGAAGCTGCTCTCGCAGCTCGCGGGCACCGGCCAGGCCCTGTCCGGGCGCGTCACCACCAAGGTCGAGGCCGACGCCACGGGCCTCGACTGGCCCACCATCTCGAAGTCCCTCAGCGGCGCGCTCAGCCTCCAACTGCAGAACGGCCGGCTGAAGGGCGCCAACCTCGAGACGGCCCTGTTCGACCCCATCCAGCGCCGGCTGCCCTTCCTGGCGGGCAAGCGGGCGCCCGATCTGGGCCTGGACCGCGTCGCCGGCGCCTTCGAGGTCAACAACGGCAAGATGCACCTCAAGGAGCCCATGACCCTGATGACGCCGCAGGGCCCGCTGACCCTGCGCGGCAACATCGGCCTCGACCAGAGCCTCGATCTCATCGGCGTGGTGCAGGTCAGCCCCGAGGTGGTGCGGCGCATCAGCGGCAACCGCATCAAGATCGCCCGCGCCATCCCCGTGGGCCTCAAGCTGGTGGGCAGCCTCACCGATCCCAAGTTCAGCGGGGTCGAGACCGATGGCCTCGCCACCGCCCTGCTCGCGGCCGTGGCGGGGGGTGAGGTCATGGCCGCGAAGGCTGAGGCCGAGCGCCTCGCCAACGAAGCCAAGGCCCGCGCCCAGGCCGAGGCCGACAAGCTGAAGGCCCGCGCCCAGGCCGAGGCCGACAAGGCCAAGGCCCGCGCCAAGGCCGAGGCCGACAAGGCCAAGGCCCGCGCCAAGGCCGAGGCCGACAAGGCCAAGAAGAAGGCCGCTGGCAAGGCCAAGAAGGCCATCAAGGGCCTGTTCTAGGCGACCGGCCCCCTGCCCGGGCTTCCCAGGTCGGGCCGCCCGGCGCCGTTGACGCGCCCCCCCCCCCCGTGCTACCCCCCCACCCATCGGTTCCGACGTGGACCTTGTGCACCCCAACCGAGGTTTCGCCCTGATGCGCCCTGCCCATCTGGTTGCCCTGGCGTTGGCCGTCGGCGGTGTCGGCCTCGCGCACGCGCAGCCCGCCGTTGACGAGAGCCCTGACGCCCCGCCCGCTGCTGCTGCTCCTGAGGCCGCGCCCGCCGCCGACGAGGCCGCTGAGGCTCCGGCTGACGCCCCTCCTGCTGACGCCCCCGCGGCCGACGCCCCCGCGGCCGACGCCCCCGCAGCCGACGCCCCAGGCGACGCCGCAGCGGCGAGCCCCGGCCTCGACGCGACCAAGACCCCCAACGCCAACGTGCAGGCCGCCCCGGTCGACGACGGCCTGCCTGCGTGGGAGCCCGCCCCGGTCAGCGGCGGCGGCGACGCCACCGGCAGCGCCACGCCGGGCAACTCCCTGCAGGCCAACTGGGACGCCGGGGCCAGCCCCGCCGCCGACGCGTCGTTCCCGTGGTTCGAGCACCACGGCTACTTCCGCACCCGCGGCGACCTCTTCTACAACTTCGACCTGGACACCACGCCGGACGCCGGCGTGGGCAGCTCGCCCGTCCCGCCGCCGACCAACGGCGGGGACTCCCAGGCCAGCACCAACCTGCGCTTCCGCTACCAGCCGACGGTGCACATCAGCGAGACCCTGCGCGTCAAGAGCACCCTCGACATCCTCGACAACCTGGTGCTCGGCTCGACCCCGGACGGCGGCGCCATCGGCGGCAGCCGCCTGTTCACCTCGCGGCCCGAAGTGCCCATCGAGACCTTCTCGGGCACGCAGACCCCGCCCGAGGCCGGCATCAACGGCTACCGCGACTCGGTGCGCGTCAAGCACCTGTGGGGCGAATGGAAGACCCCCCTGGGGCTGCTGGCCTTCGGCCGCATGCAGAGCCACTGGGGCCTGGGCGTGCTCGCCAACAACGGCAACTGCCTGGACTGCGACTTCGGCGACAGCGTCGACCGCATCATGGGCGTCAGCAAGCTGTTCGGCACCTACATCGCCATGGCCTGGGACTTCCCCAGCGAGGGGCTGGTGGGCTTCAGCGGCCAGCACGACAACATCAACCAGCGCCAGGGCCAGCAGTTCGACATCGACCAGCGCGACGACGTCAACGAGTGGGTCATCGCCCTGTTCGACAAGCCGGTCACCCGCGAGGAGCAAGAGGCCCGCGTCCGCGACCTCAACGAGGTGCGCAAGCCGGTCTTCGACTGGGGCGTGTACACCGTGTTCCGCAATCAGGACCGGGCGGTCGAGAACTCGAGCTCCCAGCCCGCCACCGGTGCGAACGATCCGGCCATCAACAGCCTGAACTCCGAGACCTTCGCGTTCATCCCGGACGTCTGGCTGAACTGGGAGTACCGGCCCACCCACGACACCCGCTACCAGCTCCAGCTCGAGATCGTCGGCATCCTCGGCACCATCGAGGACGTGCCCATCGGCGCCCTGCAGAGCAAGGACGAGGTCGTCTGCACCGACGAGTCCATCGGCGCCGACGAGATCGACAACTGCCCGGAGTCGCAGCGCATCTACCAGCGCAAGCGCGAGGTGCAGCAGTGGGGCTACGCCCTCGAGTTCGACGCCAGCTACGGCAAGCTGACCTACGGCTTCCACCAGGGCGGCGCCTCGGGCGACCGCACCGACGGCTTTGGCGTGCTCGACAAGGCGCCCATCGACCCCAACCAGCCTCTCGACCAGGATCTGACCAACTTCCGGTTCGATCGCGACTACATCGTCGACATGATCATGTTCCGCGAGGTCATCGGGGCGGTCACCAACGCGCTCTACTTCAAGCCCTACGTGGGCTACAACTTCGTGCAGGATGACCGCGAGGCGTGGGGCTTCAAGGTCAGCGCGATCTACGGCCGCGCCCTCGAGGCCCAGGCCACCCCGGGCAACGACGCCAACCTGGGCCTCGAGTTCGACGCCGAGGTCTTCATCCACGAGTTCGACCGCTTCCGCTGGTCGGTCGCGTACGGCGTGTGGTTCCCCATGGCCGCCTTCAACCGGCTGGACGCCACGGGCCGCCAGATCCTGGCCGAGCCCAGCGCCGCGCAGACGCTCCAGGCCATGATCGGCATGCAGTTCTGACCCATCTCCTCAACGGCCCGTCACGAGACCATGGCTGATCACCGCGACCCCCCTTCGCCGGGCCCCGCGCCCGGCGCCGCCCCCGACGCCCCCCAGATCACCTGGGGCGGCCGCTTCTCGGAACCCACCGACGCCTTCGTCGCCCGGCTGAACGCCTCGGTGGGCTTCGACAAGCGCCTCTACCGGCAAGACATCGCCGGCTCCAAGGCCCACGCCACCATGCTCGCGGCCCAGGGCATCCTGAGCCAGGCCGACGCCCAGGCCATCTGCGCCGGGCTCGACGGCGTGCAGGCCGACATCGAGGCGGGCCGCTTCGAGTGGTCTGACGCCCTCGAAGACGTGCACATGAACGTCGAGCACCACCTCACGGCCCGCATCGGGGCGGCTGGTGGCCGCCTGCACACCGCGCGCAGCCGCAACGACCAGGTCGCCACCGATCTGCGCCTGTGGCTGATGGCCTTCATCGACGACAGCCTGTTGCCCGGCATCGACCGGCTGCAGGGCGCCCTGCTCGACCTCGCCGACCGCGACGGGCAGGCGATCCTGCCGGGCTACACCCACCTGCAGCGGGCCCAGCCCGTGCTGCTGGCCCACCACCTGCTGGCCTACGTCGAGATGCTCGAGCGCGACCGTGGGCGGGTGGTGGACTGCCGCCGACGGGCCGCCGAGTCGCCCCTCGGCAGCGCCGCGCTGGCGGGCACGCCCTTCCCCCTGGACCGCGAGGCCACGGCCCGCGCCCTGGGCTTCTCGCGCCCCATGGCCAACAGCCTGGACGCCGTGGCCGATCGCGACTTCGCCGTCGAGTTCACCGCCGGCGCCGCCCTGGCGATGGTGCACCTGAGCCGCCTGGCCGAAGAGCTGGTGGTGTGGTCGAGCCAGGAGTTCGGCTTCATCGAGCTCGGCGACGCCTTCGCCACGGGCTCCAGCATCATGCCGCAGAAGAAGAACCCCGATATCCCCGAGCTCGTGCGGGGCAAGACGGGCCGGGTCTTCGGCGATCTGGTGGCCCTGCTGACCGTGCTGAAGGGCTTGCCGCTGGCCTACAACAAAGACCTGCAGGAAGACAAAGAGGCGCTCTTCGACGCCGCCGACACCCTCCGCGACAGCCTGGAGGCCATGGCTCGGCTCCTGCCGGCCACCACCGTCCGCGCGGACCGCATGCGGGCCGCCTGCGAGGCGGGCTTCGTCACCGCCACCGATGTGGCCGACTACCTGGCCGCGCGGGGCGTGCCCTTCCGCGACGCCCACCACGTGGTGGGCCGGCTGGTCGGCTGGTGCATCGCCGAGGAGCGCCCCCTCACCGCGCTGACGGTGGCGGAGTTCAAGCGCTTCCACCCCATCTTCGAGGACGACATCCTCACCGCCGTCACCGTCGAGGCCAGCGTCGCCGCGCGCATCAGCCAGGGCGGCACCGCCCCCGCCCGGGTCGCCGAGGCCCTCGCGGCCGCCCGCGCCCGGCTGTCTGCCCGGCTCGGCTGAGGCGGCGCCGCCGCCCGTGCCAGCCCCTCGCCCGCAGCACCGGCTCGCCGTCTCCCCACCCGCCACACCCGCTGGCAGCGCGGCCCATGCCGTCGCGTGGGGGGCGCGCCGCGCCTGTCCGCTCTTCCTCGCCACGGCGCTGCTGAGCTGTGGCGTCGCGGGACCCCCGGTGCGACCCACCCCAGCACCACCCGCTGCCCTGCAGGTCCTCGGGACGTCGACCGGCTGGCTGCTCCGGCCCCCCGAGGACGCGCCGGCGCCCCTGCTGGTGCACGGCCCCTGGCCTGTCCCCTACCTGCTGACAGGCCCGCTGGCCCTCCCGCGGCCCCGCCAGGGCGCGCTGCGCATCCGGCTGGCCTACGGGACGGCCGATGGCGCCGCCCCCCTCGGGCCGCCGCTGGTCCTGTCGTGGCGGGCGCCGCCGCCGCCGCCGCCCCCGCCGCTCGCCTTCTTCGATGGCGCGGCCGTCCAGATCTCGTGGCTCCCGCCCCCCGCCAACGTGACGGCGATCCGCGTGCTGCGCGATGGCGCCCCCTGGCGAACCCTCGGGCCCGCGGACGGGACCGCGGCCGACCCCGACGCGCCGCCGGGCGCCCACCGCTACGCCCTGCAGCACGAGACGGCCCGCACCCTGACGGACCCGTCCGCCGAGACCCTGGTCACCGTGCCCCCGCCCCCTGCCCGCTGAGGTCCCATGCGCACTCCCTGGCTCGCCCTGCTCGCCCTCGCCCTGCTGCCCAGCTGGGCCGCCCCCGCCCGGGCCGAGCACTTCCCGCCCCTGACGGCCGCGGGCGGCATGGTCGCCGCCGACAGCGAGATCGCCTCCACCGCCGGCGCGCAGGTGCTGGCCGAGGGGGGCGACGCGGTGGACGCCGCCGTGACCGTGGCCCTGGTGCTGGGCGTGGTGCAGCCCTTCGCCAGCGGCATCGGCGGCGGCGGCTTCGCCGTCGTGCACCGCGCCAACGGCGAGGCCTTCGCCCTGGACTTCCGCGAGCAGGCCCCAGCGGGCGCGTCGGCCGACATGTACCTGGACGCCCAGGGCGACGTCATCGCCAACGCCAGCCGCCGCGGCCCCCGCGCCGCGGGGGTGCCGGGCGAGCTCGCCGGCCTCTGGGCGCTCCACGCGGCCCACGGCACCCTCCCCTGGCGGCGGGTCGTGGCCCCCGCGCTGGCCCTCGCCCGCGACGGCTTCCCCATGCACCCGCTGCTCTACCGGCGGGTCAGCAAGGGCGCGAAGGCGTTGGCGGCGTCTGTGGTGCTGGCCCGCACCTTCTTGGACGCCGCCGGCGCCCCCCGCCCGCCAGGCAGCGTCATCCGGCGCCCCGACCTCGCGCGCACCCTCAGCGCCGTGGCCGAGCAGGGCGCCTCGGCGCTGTACACCGGCCCAATCGGCGCCGCCCTCGCCGCCGCCATGCAGGCCGACGGGGGGCTCATCACGGCCGCCGATCTCAAGGCCTACGCCCTCAAGCGGCGCCCCCTCGTGCGGGCCGTGTGGCGGGGCTACGAGGTGCTCGCCATGCCGCCGCCCAGCTCAGGCGGGGCGGTGATCCTGCAGGTGCTCAAGGTGCTCGCGCCCACCGACCTGGCTGCGCTCGGGCACAACTCCAGCGCCTACCTGCACGTGCTCACCGAGAGCCTCAAGCACGCCTTCGCCGATCGCGCCCGGGTGATGGGCGATCCAGACTTCACGCCGGTGCCCCTGGACGCCCTGCTGAGCGACGACGCCGTCGCCCGGGTGCGCGGCGCCTTCGATCCCAAGCGCACCCGCCCCCACGGCGACTATGGGCAGCCCTTCACCCTGCCCGACGACAGCGGCACCACCCACCTCAGCGTGGTAGACCGGCAGGGCAACGCGGTGGCCCTCACCAGCACCGTCAACACCAGCTTCGGTAGCCACTACGTGGCGGGCGACACGGGCATCTTGCTGAACAACGAGATGGACGACTTCGTGGCGAAGCCCGGGGTCCCCAACGCCTTCGGGCTGGTGGGTCGGGCTGCCAACGCCATCGCCCCGGGCAAGCGCCCGCTGTCGAGCATGAGCCCCACCATCGTCCTGAAGGACGGCGCGCCCGTGCTCGTGGTCGGCGCCTCGGGCGGGCCGACCATCATCACCGGCACCCTGCAGGTGCTGCTCAACGTGCTGGTCTTCGGCATGGACGTGCGGGCCGCCGTCGAGGCGCCGCGGATCCACCACCAGTGGACGCCCGACGTGCTGCTGATGGACCGCGGCATCCCGGCGGACGTGCACACGGCGCTGACCGCGCGCGGACACGCCCTCAAGACCTGGGACCGCTTCACGGCGGTCCAGGCCATCAGCCGGACAGCCGACGGCACGCTGGCGGGCGCCAGCGATCCGACCAAGCTCGGTCAACCCGCTGGGGTCCGCTGACGGCGCTGTGGGGTGGATGGGCCCCCCGGGAGAGCACGCTGGGGGGCGGTGGGGCTCGGGTCTCTCAGGACGGCCCGCGGCGCGGGCCAGCAGGATGGCTCAGTCCTCGACCCAGCCCTCGTCCTCACACTTGAAGAACACGTCGCGCCCGACCACGTTGGCCTCGATCAGGTACTTGTGACCCGACGCCAAGGGCGCGGTGGCGCGGCGCATGTTGAGCACCGGGCCCGAGCGCGCCGCCCGCAGGCGGAAGGTGAAGGGCAGGTCGCCCTTCGGGCTCTCCTTGTAGCGCGTCATGGCCACCGACAGCGGCTTGAAGCGCCCGGTCTGGCCCGGCTTGTACTCCACGTGCAGGTTCTGCCGGCCGCGGAAGCGCACCTGCGCGGCGGCCTCTGGGGACACCTTCTTGGGCCGCTCCGCCAGGTTCTCCGTCACGACGTCCGCGTGGCCCGCCTTGCAGCCCGACACGGTGACGACGTACTGCCCACCCGGCAGCAGGCTGAGCAGGCCCAGATCGCCCGCCCCCATCTTCAGCGCGTAGGACCAGTCGTCCTTGGCAGGCAGGGTCACGGCCTCGCTCTTGCCCTTGGGCGCCAACGCCTGGGCGTGCTCACCCAGCGTCAGATCGACCTTGGCGTCACAGCCGTTCACGAACTGCACCGACACAGGCGCTGCCGGCTCGGCCTTGCCTTTGGCAAGGCCCGTCGAGGTCATGGCGGCCGTCGCCAGCAGTCCAGTCAGCCAACGCTTCATGCGTCCTCCGGGAGGTCTCGTAGTGATGCCAGGGAATGGGCGCCCTGCGATTCAGGACACGCTCGCGACCGCCAACGACGAGAGGCCGGGGATCGCATTCACGCGGGGCAAGATAAGGGAGGGGGCCCTACGATCCAAGGGCATCGCGGGGTCAGGCGCCCAAAAGGGGCGAGCCCGGGGCGCGGCAGGGGGTGGTGATGTCCAACCGCCCCCCGGGCTCGGAATCAGGAGTGGGAGTCAGAGCGGGTGCGGCCGCCGGCGAGCCAGCTCGGGGCCACGCTGCTGACCTCGGCCTCGCCGTCGTTGCCGTCCCAGAAGGACTCGCCCATCGGATCCTCGCTGACGCTGCGACCGCCGCCGTTGCGCTGCACGGCGGGGGTCTTGAAGGCGTCGTCATCGAACCGGCGGCGCACCACCGGCAGCCCACCGGGCGGCGTCACCGGGCGCATGCCCCCGGTGTTGCTGCGGGGCGCGGCGGGCGGCGGCACCACCTGCCGGCCCAACGAGCCCGTGGTGCGGGCGCCGGCGAGCGGCGTCGCAGCCGCGCGGGGCGCCACGCGGGGCGGCGGCACGTTCAGCGGGCCGCGGGGCGTGGCGGCACGGCCGGCCGCCGGCGGGGGCGGCGGCGCGACCCGATC
>JAUHVS010000180.1 GCA_030424955.1 bacterium
CCGCCAGGGCCGAGCGCAGCCGCGCGGGCTCGGGCTCGCGGTGCCCCAGCGCGATGTTGGCGGCCACCGTGTCGCTGAACAGGAACGGGTGCTGGCTGACGTGGGCCACCCGGCGCCAGTAGGCGTCGGTGGGCAGCGCGGTGATGTCCGCCCCCGACACCCGCACCGTGCCCGCTGGGGGCTCGTAGATGCGGGCGAGCACGTCGAGCAGCGTGGTCTTGCCGGCGCCGGTGAGGCCGAACACGCCCAGGGTCTCGCCGGGCTGCACGTCGAAGGACAGATCCTGCAGCGCGGGCTGCTCCGCGGTGGGGTGCGTGAAGGTCAGCCCGCGCACCGAGAGGCTGTGCCCCGCCGCCGACGGCGTGGGCACCTCGGCCGTCGGCTCGGGCCGCTGCGACGGCGCCGTCAGCACCTCGTACAGGCGGCCCAGGCTCAGGTAGCCCCGCTGGAAGGCGCCGATGAGCCAGCCCATGCTCATCACGCCCGCCACCAGGATGTTGATGTAGACGATGAACGCCGTGAGCTGGCCCAGGGTGAGCCCGTCGCCCGCCACCACCATGCGGCCGCCCACGTACAGCACGATGACCACGCACAGGTTGCCGGTGACGCTCACCACCGGCAGCAGCCACGAGCGGATGGTCAGCAGCCGCTGGCCCAGATCGAGGTTGTAGTCGTTCTCGCGGTCGAAGCGCGCCATGGCCCCGGGCACCGCGTCGAAGGCCTGCAGCACCGTCGCCCCGCCGTAGCTCTCGAGGATGCGGTCGCTGAGCACCGCCACCTGCTTGAGCTGCTCGGCGTGCAGCCGGAACATGTTGACCACCGCGTAGCGCAGGATCACCCCGGCCACCACCAGCGGGCCCACGCACCACAGGGTCAGCACGACGTGGGTGCGCAGCATCTGCCCCACGGTGAACAGCAGGGTGAAGACCACATTGAACAGCTGCAGCGAGCCGAAGCCGATCAGCGCCCGCATGCCGTTGGCGTCGTTGGTGCCGCGGCTGATGATGTCGCCCGGCGACATCTTGTCGAAGAAGGCCTGCGGCAAGGTCAGCAGGCGGTCGAACAGGTCGCTCTTGACCCGAAACTCCACCGCCCGGCCGGGGTTGAAGAACAGCGTCCGCGACAGCGTGCGCACCACGATGATGCCCAGGCCGGCCCCCAGGATCGCCAGCGCCCACGGGAGCGCGGCCTCGGCGCCGAGCCCCTCGCGCAGGCTGTCGATGGCGGCCTGCACGAAGCGCGGGATCGCCACCGCCAGGGCGTTGGTGGCCGCCAGGCACACCAGCCCCATCAGGTACAGCCAGCGATAGCGGCGCGCGTACTGGCGCCAGAACTCCAAGAGGCGTCTCAACGGCGGGGGGTGCTCCGGCAGGGGCGTGGGGACGACAGAGGATGCCACGGCGCGCCGCGAGGTTCACCCGCCGCGGCCCGTGGCCCTCAGGGCGCCGGCATCAGGCGCACCGCGTTGGTGTAGATCCAGGTCATGGGCCGCACGAAGCGGGCGTAGTCCGCGCCCAGCTCGGGGGTCAGGCCGTGGGGCACCTGAACCACCTCCACCCAGTAGGCGCCGGGCTGCTCGATGGGCACCGCCAGCGGCGCCGGCGCCGCGCTCAGCTCGGTCTGCTGCACCGCCTGCCGCGCCCCCGCCGGATCCACCCGCCAGGCGATGACCGACACCTCGGCGCCGGCGGGGGCGGTCGGCGGCTGCACGTGCAGGGTGTGCCCCGGCGCGAAGGGCGCGTCGGCCCCCAGCTCGAGCCGGCCCGCGGGGCCCTCGGCCCACACCGCCAGGCCCTCGGGCGGGCCCATGAGATCGAACACGATCACCAGCCGGCGGGCTTCCAGGGCGGCGCGCACGGCCTCCCAGGTCACGGGCCCCTCGGGCAGCAGCAGCCAGTTGCTGAACCACCCCCCCAGCCGCCGGTAGCTGTCGATGCGGTCGCCGTCCGGCGCCGGGCGGAAGGGCACGTTCTCGTGGATGTCGCTGCCGGCGAAGCCGAGCATGGGCCCGAACACCTGCAGGCCGTCCCACGCGGCCAGGGCCAGCGGGTTCTCGCGCCACACCGCCAGGTAGGCCAGATCGGCGTGTGGGCCCTCGTCCCCCGCGGTGATCCACCCCGTCAGGTCGGGCAGGATCTCGCCCAGCTGCTGCAGCGCGCCGCGGGGATCGAGGTTGGCGTGCAGGTTGTAGATCTCGATGCCGTCCAGCCCCAGCGGCGCGAGCCCCTCGGCGGTGAAGCGCTCGATGTGCGCCTGGAACACCAGCGCGCCCGCGGCCCGCAGCCCGGCGACGCCCTCGGGGGTGGCCATGCGCAGGAGCTCGCGGGGCGGCTTCTCGCGGAACATCACCGGCATCAGGTCGCCCTCGCTGCCCGCCGCCAGCAGCACCTCGTGGCCGTCCGGGCACGCGATGCGGTTGGCGAGGGGGGCGTCCGCGTCGGGCACCCAGGTGTCCCCCGGCTCGGGCAGGAACGCCTCGGCGAACTCGATGTCGGCGAAGCTGTCGGGGTGATCGGTCAGCAGCAGGAAGTCGAAGCGGTTGTGGCACTGGGCCGCGCGGAAGCGGCGCAGGCACTCGGCGTTCGCCTGCCCGCCGGGCTTCGGATCGCCGTCGCAGGCGTCGTGGCTGTGCACGCTGTGCATGTGGATCAGCCCGTGGGCCCAGCGCCAGCCCGCAGGGGCGGTCACGTCGGCGGCGAACCCGGGCTGCGGCCGGGGGCGCTGGTTGGCGGGCAGCGCCGCGTCCACAGCGGCGTCGGGGGCCACCGCCCCGGTGTCCGGCGCGCCGTCGACCGCGCCGACATCGGCGCTGGCGTCCGGGGCCGCGGCGTCTGCCAGCGCAGCCGCCGGGCTGGGGTCGTCGTCGCAGCCGCCGAGGGCGGCGACCAGGCACAGGATCAGCAGGGGGTGTCGCATGGCGCGCATGCTAGCAGGCGGCGCCGGGCCGTGGTCAGCCCTACCGGCCCGGGCTTGGTCCCACGCGCCAAACTTGGCAGAGTGCGCCATGGCCAAGCACACCCCCCGCCCGGCCGCTGCCCCCGAGCAGCGCTTCGCCGGCACCTACGATCCCCCGGCGCTGGGCGCCGACGTCAGCCCCATCCGCATCGCCGGGCCAGGGCACCTGACCCTGACGGCCACCGAGGTGATCGCCAGCGGCTTTGAGCCCAAGGGCAACGGCCTGCGGGCCCTGGGGTTCCTCGCGGCGGTGCTGGTGTCCGCCGGCACCCTGACCTGGGTGCGGGTGACCTGGTTCCCCGACCTGTCCACGATCGTCGTGGGCGTCATCGCCGGGATCATCGGCCTGGGGCTCTTCCGGGTGTTCATGACCGGCGCCGCCCACGACCCCCGGGCGCCCATCGAGCAGCGCTACCCCATCAGCGGGCTCACGGACGCCCGCGCCGACATCCGCGACGGCGACAGCCTCGTGCTGCGGTTGGACTACGCGAAGGTGCGCGGCACCCTGCACTTCAAGCCGACAGGCAGCCCCGAGCCCCTGCGCGGGGCGCTGCAGCGGGCCGGGGTGCGGGTGCGCGCCCGCTGACGGGCAGGCGCGCTCAAGAGCGGGGTCAGGCCGCGCGGCAGGCCTACTTGTGGACGATGACCCGCCCGCTGTCGATGGGCGAGCCGCCCGCGCCGGCCCAGCCCAGCTCGCCCGCCACGTCCTCGGCCAGCGGCCCCGGCCGGGCCGGGTTCTCGCCGATGCGGGCCACGGCGGCCTCGTGCAGCCAGGGATCGTAGTCCGCCGCCAGCTTGCTGAAGGGGCGAAGGGCCGCGAAGCCCGCCTGCACCTGCTCGAACAGCGCCCGGGGCGTGTTGTGGGGCCAGTAGCTGGTGCCCTTGGGCACCGTGGGGTGCAGCATCGGATCGCTGCCCGTGGCCTCGCGCTGGCGCAGGCCCGGGTAGTCGTAGCTGTTGAGCACCACCCCCACCAGCCCGCAGCGGGGCTGACCCTGGGCGCCGGGCGCCAGGGCGGCGCGCACCTCGGAGGCCACCCGCAGGCTGGTCCAGGTGTGCTCGCCCACGAGCACCAGCACCACGTCAGCGTCGCCCAGATCCACCTCGGCGCTGTCATCGGCGGGGCTCTCCCCCACCAGCCGGTCGCCGAGCGCCGCCTTGATCTTCTCGGTGCCGTAGGCATCGTCCTCGTGGTGGACGTGGCTCAGGTACACGCGCTCTGTGTCAGCCATGACGCTCTCCTGTGGTGTGTGCGGTCGCTCAGGCCTTGGCATCGTGCCACGGGGCAGGGATGCTGCCGAGGGGATCGTCGCGTGCCCCGCATTTGCTGGCGGACCCGCCCCCAACCAGAGAGGCCCCCATGGAGACCCTGCGCCTGCCCGCCCCGTCGCTGTTCAGCCTCGCGGAGGCTGCCCTGGAGGCGGGCCTCGAGCGCGCCAGCCTGCTGCTCGGCCTGCCCCCGCTGTTCAAGGCCAGCCTGCCGCGGCTGCGCAGCCCCATGGACCAGCAGCTCAGCGACCTGAGCCGCCTCAACGACACCCCCGCGCTGGTGGGCTTCGACGGGCACCCGCTGGGCCTGTGGCTCGACAACGCCGAGCGCCTGACCCTGGCGGCCGGGCCCCGCGCGGCCTTCGCCGAGGCCCGCCTGGCCCTGCTCGCGGGGGTGGCGGACGCGCCCGCCGAGGCCATCGACCGGCTCGCCCGCAGCCAGTCGCAGGCCGCAAAGGCCGGCCAGCCCAGCCTCTTCCTGAGCTACGCCACGGCGGACCGGGCGGCGGTGGATCCCTTGTACGAGGCGCTGGTGGCGCGGCTGGGCGATCCCGCCCGCGTGTTCCAGGACCACCGCAGCATCGCGGTGGGCAGCAAGTGGTACGACGTGCTCTACGGGGCGCTGGGCAGCGCGTCGATGGTGGCCGCCTGGGTGACCCCGGCGCTGCTGCAGGCCAACTACTGCAAGTGGGAGCTGGGGCTGGCCGAGGGCCGCGGGGCGCGGGTGGTGCCCATCTTCACCGATCCCACGGCCATCACCGGGCTGCCGCGCTACCTGAGCGACGCCCAGGGCCTGCGGCTGGACGGGCCGCCCGACTACGGGGCGCTGGCCGACGGGCTGGTGGCCGCGCTCGACGGCTGAGCCGCCGGCCGGGGGCTCGGCGCCCCCTGCGCCGTCCCCGCGGCCCGCGCGGTCACGGTGGCCTGCAGCCGGGCGGGGTTGAGGGTCACTGGCCCCCACACCGGGTCCCCCGGGCGGTGGGGCCAGCCCTCGCCCACCACCTCGCGCCCGGGCCCCCCCTGGGCCTCCAGCACCGTGTCGGGGCCGGCCTGCCACGCGAGCGCCACCGCCTCGCCCGGCGCGGCGGCGGGCCCCTCGAAGAGCGCGAGCACCTCGAAGCCCGTGCGCCGCCCCTGCCAGGGGCGATCCTTCACCTGCACGTCCGCCAGCCGCACGGCGATCTGCCGGCCGGCCACCCACAGGCTCAGGCCGCGCTGCACCTTGGGCAGCAGCACCTGGCCCAGGGCCAGCCGCTCCCACGGGCGGCGCATCCTCAGATCGCCGTCGCCGTCGAGGCGCCGGCGCAGCTGCTCGGCGGCCACGCCGTCGGGCAGGGTCCAGTGCAGCACCAGGCGGGTGGCGGTCGCGCCCACCTCGAGGACGGCGCGGCGGGTCTCGGTGACGGCGTGCGCGGCGGCGGCCCCAGCCCAGAGCAGGAGCGCCAGCCCCACCCAGCGAGCGACGCGGGCGGGCGGCCGGGCCACCAGGGCGACCATCCGACGGATCAGTGGAACGTGTGCCCGAAGGCGGTGAACAGCCGGCGCACGTCGTACTCGTTGTTCTTGTCGCGGGCGAACAGCCGCTGGGGGGCCTTCTTGACCACGCTCGCGCGGCCGATGGGCCGCACGCCGGCCAGGCGCTCCAGCAGCTGCGGATCGGTGATGCTGCCGTTCATCACCCGGGGGTTGTTGTTCAGCCCCGAGTCGTTGCTGGCCTCGTTGAGCAGCATCACGGGCACCACGCCGGGCGCCTCGAAGTCACGCCCAGCGGCGGTCTTGACCCAGATGGGGTTCGTCAACGCGTAGGCGGTCACGGGGAAGATCTCGGCCGGCCGCAGCGCGCCGAACTCGGCGTCGCCGAAGCCCAGCGGGCCCGCGAGGCTGCTGATGGCGTCGGTGAGCACCAGCGGGGGCAGCTCCAGGGGCCGCACCACCGGGAACATCGAGTCCGTGCCCACGGCCTGCAGCACGAACCACGAGTCGATGGCCTCGCCGCCCTCCCCGCGGGCGAGCGGGTAGGTCTTGGTGCCCGTGAAGGGCTGCGCTGCCAGATCCTGGCCAGCGGGCACCGGCAGCACGTCGATGATGATGCCGTTGCGCACCACGTTGACCCGCGCCACGCCCACCCAGGGCGCCGCGCTCAGCCGCCAGGTCAGCTCGACCTCGCCGTCGCCGTCCACCAGCTCCGCGCCGATGCCGTTGGCCGCCCCGTTGATGTGCAGATCGAGCATGGGCCCGTTGGTGGCCACGGCCTTGCGGCCCTTCAGCCCCTGCACGAAGTCCAGCTCCTTGACCGCCCGGGGGTCGTCGGCGCCGACGTGCACCAGGGTGCGGAAGTAGCCCGCCTCGTCGTCGCCCGAGTGGCTGTCGCTGGTGCCCACGCCCACGAAGCGGTGGCCCAGGTTCAGCAGGTTGTACCAGTCGTCCACGATGCCCGGGAACGCGGGCTCGCCATCGGCGTCCACCAGGATGCTGCCGGCCGGCGGCACCTCCTCGGGCAGCTCGCCCTCGGGCAGCGTCTCGGGCACCCGGTAGTGGTGGATCTCCCAGAACAGCTTGCCGTTGAGGATCTCGAGGGCGTCGAAGGCCAGGCTGAAGGTGGTGTCGCCCTCTTCGGTGCGGAAGGCCGGCCCGGTGAGCTGGGTGAAGGCGGCCGTGAGCCCCGAGCTCACCAGCTCGTCCATGGTGAAGCCGCTGCGGTCGTACTGGCCGAAGTAGCCCAGGATGGTGTCGCGGGCGTGGTTCACCTGCACGATGGTGTTCTCGGGGCCGTAGCGGCCCAGGGCGCGCAGGTCCGAGAAGAGCTGGTCGGGCGTGCGCCGGGCCCACTCGAAGCTGCCGTGGCCCACCTGGCCCACCTCGTAGTCGAGGGGGTAGCCGTTGAAGTGGCCGGACTCCAGCGTGGTGAGCTCCAGGCCCACGCTGCTGGTCATGAAGTCGTTGAGGCCCGTGCGCTGGATCACCGGCGCGTAGTCGGTGACGAAGTTGTGGTCCGTCGACACCGCGTACTCCACGCCCTCGGCGGCGATGCTCAGCACCCGCTGGTCCAGGCTCATGCCGGAGTCGATGGAGTTGACGCTGTGCAGGTGCAGGTCCGCCGCGATCCAGCCGGTGGTGTCCACCACCCGCTTGGGGGCGTGCCCCAAGGACACCGTCTGGCCGGGGCCCACGGTGATCTCCTCGGTGACCACGTCGAACTCGGGCCCGCGGCTGGTGTGGATGGTGTACTTGCCCGGCCGCACCCACAGCTCAGCCACGCCCTCGCGGGCGAAGGCCGTGCCCTCGACGTAGCGCCGGGTCTGCGGATCGTCGGCGCGGTCCGGCACCAGATCGCTCGACCGGAACGCTTCGCCCGCGGGCAGATCGAACAGGAAGCTGCGGGTCTCCTGGCCGGTGAAGGCGGCGCCGTAGACGCCCACCGCCGTGGCCTTGCCCGGCGCCCGGGCCCCATCGGCGTTGACGATGTTCACCATCACGCGGCCGGGGCTCAGGGCCACGGGCTGCACGGTGGTGGCCTGGCCGGCGGTGATCACCACGTCCACGTAGTCCGACAGCGGCCGGCCCTCGCCGGTGACGCGCAGGCTGTAGTTGCCGGGCTCCAGGGTGCCGGTGAAGCTGCCGCCGGGCCGCACATCGTACTGGCTGTACAGCCGCCGACGGCCGGCCTCGGAGCGCTGATACAGCAGCACCGACACGCCCTCGGCGGGCTGGCCGCCCACCTCCTCGAAGACCTGCCCGCTCAGGGTGCCGGTCTCGACGCCGCGGATCCGGTGCATCTCGTCGAGCACGCTGCCCACGTCCCCCGCCCCGATGACGAAGTAGCGGGTCATCTCGAAGGACTCGCCGGCGGGCAGCGCCTCGGGCGCCTCCTCGTAGAACACGCCGAAGAAGCCGCCCGCCACGAAGGGGATCAGCAGCGAGGACGGCGTGACCGGCGTGTTCTCGTCGGCGTAGATCTCGCGCTTGTTGTAGGCGTAGTTGCGCTCGCTCTCGGGCACCATCAGCCCGTAGCTGATCTCCCGGCCCCGCGAGGCCACCCACTCGGTGACGATGCCCGGGAACGCCGGCAGCTCGATGCCCCGGGCGTAGCTGTCCTCCAGGCCGAAGCGCAGGTCGAAGCCGGCGCCGGGCAGGAACACCTCGCTGGTCTTGCCGTAGAGCGCGACGTCCCCCAGGGGCACGGTGAAGCCGTCGGTCTCGATGCCGAAGGCCGTCAGCGCCGTCTTCGCGAGGCCGCTGGGGAAGGCCATGTCCTGGTCGGTGGTGTTGGTCACCCGCAGGGTGATCTTCACGTGCCGCGCGCCCGGGGCGAGCTCGTAGATGTTCTCGTAGGCGAGCGCCTTGCGCTCCAAGAACGCCTTGCGCTTTTCGTCGTTGATGATGGTCGACAGGTTGTCGTCGGGCAGGGCCTGCACCACCGCCTGGTTGAGCACCTGCGCCAGCTCGAGGAAGTCGCCGGCGTTGCCGCGGGCGATGACCCGGGCCGGCTTGCCGTCCTTCCCGTCGTTGTCGATGACCACCTCGTCGACGGCCACGGCCTGCAGGAAGAACGCCGGGAACAGCTCACCGAAGGCGTCGAAGCCCTGGCCCGCGCGGCTGTCGGTGCCCCACTCGGTGGGCCGGCGCAGATCGGCGTCGATCAGGCTGCCGCCATACACGCCGAAGCCCCGCGAGAACCCAGGGCCCTGGATGACCACCCGCACCTGGTCGTTCTCGATCAGGAAGTCGCCCAGATCGCCCAGCGCCCGGGAGCCGCCGATGAGATCGGCGCGGTTCTCCACCACGCGGGCCACCGCCGCAGGCTCGTCGGCTCGGCTGCAGGCGGTCAGGGCCAGGGCCGCCACCAGGGGCAGCACCCCCGCAGCCGGCGCCAGCCCGCCCCACACGCGTCGGATCATGTTGACA
Organism: bacterium; assembly: GCA_030424955.1. Lineage (GTDB taxonomy): Bacteria > Myxococcota_A > Bradymonadia > UBA7976 > UBA1532 > JACKDL01. The sequence goes on from JAUHVS010000180.1 coordinate 9,130, forward strand.
CTCCTCGGGGTCGACGTGGCGGGCATCAGAAGATCAGCTGAACGAGCGCCTCGAACCGGTCGTTATCCAGCTCGCGGGTCGCCTCTTCCTGGGTCAGCGTGTAGTTGAGGTACAGGCTCAGGCCGAGGCTGCGGTCGGGGTAGATGATCCGCGCGCCGAAGGTGTGGTTCATCAGCGCCAGGGAGTCGAGGCCGGCGCCGACGTCGGCGGTGGCGCCGCTCGCCCACGGGTCGAAGTACGCGA
>JAUHVS010000181.1 GCA_030424955.1 bacterium
GCAATAGCCAACGCAGAGCCAAGTAGATCCCCCTCAGAACTGCTTGCCACAGTGCGCGGGGGCAGACCGATTGTCCAGCATTCGAAGCCAGCGGGTTCCCTCCGGCATGGCTCTGGTAGATGATGATGACTCCAAGAGGGGGACGCAGACATGAGGCTGATGACGGTCTGCCTGTGGGCGGGGCTCACGGCGTGCAGCGCGCGCACCGCGCCCCCACTGGGCCCGGACACCAGCGGGCGGGTCGCGCAGCAGCGCAGCCAGACGCTCCGCCAGGCGGAACACCCCGAGGACCACACGGCCCGCTTCCGGGTGGCGCACGGTGAGGCCGCCGCGTCCGCCGACGCGAAGTGCGGCGACTGCCACACCGGCCTGTCGGCCGATCCGCGCCAGCGCTGCCAGGACTGCCACGCGCTGCTGCTGCCCCGGGATCACACGCTGCGGTGGCAGGGGGTCAGCCACGGCCGGGCCGCGGCCCGCGAGCCCCGGCGCTGCGCGACCTGCCACGAGGTGGACACCTGCACCGAGTGCCACAGCGTGCCACCGCGCAACCACAGCCCGCTCCAGCGCTTTCGCATCAAGCACGACCGCGCTGCCCGGCTGAACCCGCGCGCCTGCGTCACCTGCCACACCTTCGAGTCCACGTGCGCCGAGTGCCACGCCCTCGACGCGTTCCCCTTCCGGTGAGGTGCCCCATGGCTCGATTGGTGGCAGGCGAGGCGCTGGTCGCCCTGGTGTTCATCGGCGCGCTGAGCGCCCCCGCCGCAGCCCAGCCCGAGGGGCCGTGGATCGGCACCGACCGGTCGGCTGAGAACCGGCTGATCCTGGACGTCGGCGTCACGGCCGGCGCGGTCGCCGCCCCGCTCTCCGGTCAGCCCGACAGCCTCGGCCTGGTGCCCGCCGATGACGACGTGCGCGCCCACACCGGCTTCGTGCTGGGCGACGTGCGGCTGGGCACCGTGGGGCGGTCGGGCGTGAACACGTACGCCATGGCCACCGGCGCCTTCAACCCGGACGGCCAGCCCGATCAGGTGGCTCGGGAGGCCACCGCGAACGACGCCGCGATGCACCGCCACCCCGCCGATCCCTATGGCGGCGCCGCGCTCTTCGTGCACCAGGCCTACGGTGAGATCGACGGCTTCACCACCGCCGGGGCCGCCGCCCGCATGCACCTGCGGGCGGGCCGGCACCACCACCTGGGCCTGCGGGCCATCACCTTCGACGGGGCCACCCTGGGCTACCGCGGCGAGGTGGTCGACGTGGCCCTGCGCGGCGGCCGGCGGTCGGGCGTCTTCGCCGATCTGCAGCGCGACCCCGGCCTGTTCGGCGCCGCCAGCCTGCGCGCCGATCTGGCCCGCAACGGCGGCCCGCCCGTGCTGATCCGCGGCGAGATCATGGCCCTCACCCGCCAGATCGATCTGGACGGCCCGGGGGACCGGCGCCTGGGCTTCGGCGACACCGCCGACGTGCGCGCCATGATCGGCGACCTCGGCCTGGACGTGGATCTGTCCACCGACGTGCTGCTGTCCCTGTCCGCCGAGTTCGCCGAGGCCGTGCCGGGCCACATCCGCGGGCGCCTGCTGTGGAGCAGCGCCGGCGGCCACGCCCTGCGCGTGCACCTCGATCAGAAGATCGGCGCCGATCTGCCCTACGACCTGGCCATGGGCCGCGGCATCCGGGTGCGCGACCAGCGCACGGGGCTCACCCGCCGCAGCACCCACGAGGTGTTCCGGCTCAACATCCCCGACCGGCAGGCCTACACCGACGTCGAGGCGGGCTTCTTGGCCCAGCTCGCGCCCTGGCTGTCGGTGGAGCCCGAGCTGATGGCCCACGTGGTGCTGGCCGACGCCGAGGATCGCAGCGCCTACGACGCCGACCAGCTCGGCTGGGGCCTCGTCGCGGCCGCCGACACGGCGCTGACGCCGCTGTCGGGGCTCGAGGCCGAGCTGGCCTACCGCGGCCGCCAGACCACCCGCACGGGGGACACCGTCGCGGGCCTGGTCACCGACGTGGGGGCGGGCGCCGAGGGCCAGGTGCACGAGGCCGAGGTCAGCCTGCGCTACACCCGCGCCGATCAGCCGTCGCGGCTGCGGCGCATGCTCGCGGGCCGCTGGCTCACCCTGGAGGTGGGGGGCTTCGTGCGGCGCACGACGCTGGAGAACCGCTACCTCACCGCCGACGAGCAGCTCGTGGGCGGGCAGCTGCGGGCCCGCCTGAAGCTGGCCAACCGCTGGACCCTCGACGGCCGCTACGAGGCCGCCACGGCGTCCGACGTGACCCTGGCCGAGCTGAGCACCTACCACACGGCCCGGCTGCGGGTCGGCGCCGCCTGGTAGGGCGACGCCGGATCAGCCGCGCCCGCGCTACAGCGCCGGCACCACCAGCCCGTGCTCATCGCGCAGGGCCGCGCAGGCCGCCCGGTTCAGCGCGGCGGACTGGTCGAAGCCGCTGGTCAGCACCACGGTGCTGCACAGCGCCTCGCAGTTGCGGATCAGGCCCCCATCGCGGTTGTCGGCGTTGAGCTTGGGCGTGCCCCGCGCCTTCTCGCCGGCGATCTCGATGATGCAGGCCGCGCGCTTCTTCTCGAACACGAGCGGCGAGACGAACTCGGGCACGCCCAGCGCCGCCCCGAAGGCCAGCGGCGGGATCGGGCAGTCCCCCAGGGTCTCCAGCGCGTCCCAGCCGGCGGTCGAGAAGCGCAGGAAGCGCTCCACGTCATCGCCGCGGCTCGCGGCGCCCACGCGGCTGCTCTTGCTCCAGAACAGGTTGAAGGCCTCCGGCGACTGCGGCATCGAGTAGTCGCGGCACATGTCGTTGAAGGTGTTCTTGCGGTAGCCGATGAACTCGTCGAAGCGCTGCAGCCCCAGCTCGCCCGGCAGCGCCAGGTGGCAGCTGTCGGTGCAGTGCTCAGCCACCAGGCTGTAGAACGCCAGCGGCACCCCCTGCCAGCCCAGGGGCACGTCGGCGGCCTCGTGGGCCAGCGGGATGGCCGTCGGCGTGGCCGTGAAGCGGTCCAGCGCCTCCAGGGTGGTGCGGTTGCCCGGCAACGGGTTCGTCTTCAGGATCAGCCGGTTGATGGCGTAGGCGTCATCCATGTCCGCCGACAGGTCGAAGCGCAGCGGCGTCGCCCCGCCCACGATCAGGCCCTCGACGTCCACCGTGCCGTCGTCGCGCACGGGCAGCGGGCCCGTCAGCGGCGCCGCGTTCATCAGCGCGTCGCGGGTGAAGTCGATCCCGGCGACCCCATCATAGAAGTTCAGCAGCACGTCGCGGTCCCGCAGCGCGAAGCGCGGGTTGATGGGCAGCAGCTGCGCATCCAGGGTGACGTCCTCGACGGTGGGGTTGGCGAAGTCGGTGGGCTCATAGGCCCGCCCGCCGTGGCAGTTGTTGCAGATGTTGGGGATCACCTCGAAGGGCGACTCCACCCCGTCGAAGTTCAGATCGATGCGGTCCATCAGCGGCGCGTCGGCCTCGACCCCGCGGTACGCCCCGAACATGATCGTGGGCTCGGTGCCCCCCACGGGGATGTCGTAGTGCATGGTCACCGACACCGCCTCGCAGGCCTTGCAGTTGGCGTCGACCGTGGGATCGCAGCGGGCCTCGGCCAGGGTGACGCCCGAGGCCACCTGCCCGTTGGCGTCGGTCTTCAGGCCCCCGGCCACCCGCTCGGGGCAGATGAAGTTGAGGTTCACGCACGCCACGCCGCGGCCGGTCTGCCCGTCGATGATCGGCCGGCCCTGCGCGTCGGTCACCGTCTCGTTGTTGCACAGCGTCACCCGGAACACCGGCAGCGCGTGGGCGTTGAAGTAGGTGATCTGCAGATCCTCGTCGGAGCGGCCCATGTCGGTCGTGCGGCAGTCGGGGGCGAAGCCATAGCGCACACACCACTCACCCATGGTCGCGGGCATGTCGGTGCGGGCGTAGTAGCCCCCGGCGTAGGTCTTGGAGTTCGTCGAGCAGGTGTCGCCGGCCGTCAGCGGGCCGAAGCGCTGGGTCGCCCCGGCCTCTTGGCGCACGCTGCGGGTCAGATCGCCCCCGACGTTGTTGTTGCTGCCGTCGGCGTTGAAGCACGCCGGATCGTCGTCGTTGTCGATGAAGATCCGGTCGGTGCGCTCAAAGGATGACGAGCGGGACGGGGGGGCCGACTCGCCCTCGTCCTCGGTGCACCCGACGGCCGCAAAGAGCACCAGGAGCCCGCAGCCCACGCTGGCCAGGCCGCTGCTCACACGCCGAGGCCCCCGGTGGCCCTCTGCGCCCCTGCTGTTCACCCTCATCGCTGACTCCTGCTTGGCACGAGGCGCGGATCACGCGGCGCCGAGCGCCCACCGGGCGCTGTCCGCCGACCCATCTGCTTCGCTTGCCTGCCCACTGTGCCTGCGCGGCACACACATGGTCCAGGGTCATCGGCGGGCGAGGGCCCAGGCCGCGCGCCCCACAGCGCCCGCAGCGTTTTGCGCGGGGCCCGCCCGCTGTGCGACCCTGCCGGTCCACCGCCTCGATGGAGCGTCCCATGACCGTGGACGAAGCCCTGGCGGCCTTGCGCGAGGCCGGCTCTGAGCAGATTCGCAGCATCTACGCCCGCCACGGCGTGGCCGAGCCGCAGCTCGGCGTGCGCCACGGCGACCTGGACCAGCTGCGCAAGCGCATCAAGACCGACGACGCCCTCGCGGCCGGCCTGTGGGCCACGGGCATTCACGACGCGCGGGTGCTGGCCTGCAAGATCTCGGACCCGCGGGCCATCCCCGCCGAGACCCTCGACGCCTGGGCCGCCGACACCAACAGCCACGTGCTGGCCGACGCCCTCGGGGGCCTCGCGGCCAAGAGCCCCCACCGGGCCCGGCTCGCCGAGACCTGGCGGGCCGACCCCCGCGAGCTCGTCGCGCGCCTGGGCTGGCGGATGGTGGCGCACCGGGCCATGGGCGAGCTCGACCTGCCCACCCCCGTGCTGGTGGCCTGGCTGGGCGAGATCGAGCGGGAGCTGCCCACGGCCCCCAACCGCACCCGTGGCGCGATGCTCGACGCGCTCATCGCCATCGGCGGGACCCACGAGGCCGCCCGCGCCCGCGCGCTGGCGGTGGCCGACGCCCTCGGCCCCATCGAGATCGACCACGGCGAGACCGCCTGCAAGACGCCCGACCCGGTGGCGTACATCCAGAAGATGGCGGCCCGCACCGCCCGCACGCCCTGAGCGCGGCGCCGTCTCTTTGGCACCTCATCGGCGACCCACATGTGGCCACAGGCATCTATGCGCCCCGAGGGGCGCGGGAGAGGCCCAGACCCTTCGCGAGCCGGGGGGATTGCGCGGGCCAGATCCCCTCGCGGGTTGCGACGCAACTCGACGAACACCCCGTGTGACTTTACGATGCCGCGGCGGTCTTGGCCGCCATGTGCGAACGACGCCTTGAGCCCTTGATGCCGAGCCCCCCGCCGACACTCGACGGTCCGCAAGACTCGCGCCGCTGGCTGCTGTGCGAGCGCTGTGGCCTGTTGTATGCAGTGCCCATCGCGACGCCGGTGGCCGAGCACGCCCGCACCATCTGTGACACCTGCAGTGAGCTGGAGACCCGCCCGCCCGGTCGCTCCGCCCTGCGGGACGCGGGGCAGCATGGCGGGCGTGACAGCATCAGCGTCGACGGGGGCTGGCTCATCGACCTGCCCAACCACGGCCCCACCGGGCCGCTGAGCCTGCGCGAGCTCAAGCAGCTGATCCTCGATGACCGGCTGTCCGGCGACACCCTCGTGTGGTCGGTGGGCCTGCTGGACTGGCCCGCCCTCAAGAACCTGCCGGTGTTCGCCGACGTGCTGGCCGAGAACGCCCGCGTGCAGGCGGCCTTCGAGAGCGGGCCCACCTCACCCATCGCGGCGGTCGACGAGGCGGCGCCGGCGCCTGCGGGCGCGCTGCCGGAGGCCGTGAGCCGCCCCAACCTGCCCGCGCCCCCCAGCCCCGCGCCGATCCCTGCGGTCCACCAGGGGGATCGGCCGCCGCTGCCGGCGCCGGCCGCCTCGACGCCGTCACCGCCATCACCGCCGTCGCCGCTCCCGCCGCTCCCGACGCTGAACGCCCCCAGCCCCGGCGTGCGGCCCGCGCGCGGCAGCCTCAACGCCTTCGCCCCCGGCGCCTCGACGCCGGCGACCAGCCCCGAGGCCGCCCCGGGGGGCGACGGGCTCGACGCGCAGCACACCGGCGCCCCCGCCTGGTCGGGCGCGGCCGTCCGCCGCCGGGCGGGCGATCCTCCGACCCCGGCCCGTGGCCTGTCGCTCCCCGCGCTGCTCGAAGCCGAGCGCGAGCGTGATCGCGCCCGCCAGGCCGACGCCCTCGAGGCGGGCCACCGGGCCCCGGAGCGCCCGCAGCCGGCCCCGGCGCGCCCCGCCACGGGCGGCGTGCCCCTGGCCCGCACGCCCCTGGTGCGCGTGGCCACCCCCGCGCCCGGAGACAGCCCGGTCGATGGCGACCCCGGCGCCAACCGGGTCGAGCGCCCCCTGCGCTCAGCCACCACCCCGCTGCCCGTCCGCTCGCCCAGCGGGCCCCTGCCCGGCCCGATGGCCTCGCCCGCGGTCTTGACCCACGTCGAGCAGGCCGAGAACGGCTTGATACGGCGGCGGCTCGACGTGGCCCGCAGCCACCTGCAGCGAGCCCTGCAGCTCGCGCCGGCCTACCCGGCCGCCATCCGCATGCTCGGCCTGCTGTACCTCGTCGAGGACAAGCCGGCCCTCGCCCAGGTGCTGTGGGAGAAGGCCCAGACCCTCAACCCCGACGCCGCCGAGAACCACCTGTGCCTCGGCGTGTACCACTGGGCCACCGGGGCCAAGGGGCGCGCCCGCGGCCACTGGCGGCGGGCCCTGGCGCTGGATCCGCACCTCACCAACACCCTCGAGACGGGGCCGGCCGGCCTGATCGTCTTTGAGCTGTTCCCCGACGCGCTCCAGGCCCTGCGGATGAGCGTGCTGCGGGGCTGAGGCGGCCCGAGGCTGCCGAGCCGGCCCGAGGCCCCCGAGCCAGCGCAGGGCGGCCTCGGCCGACCCGACCCAGGCCCAGCCAGCGACCCGCTCAGCCGCCGAAGGCGTGCTTGTAGCCCACCACCACCTGCCGTGGCCGCCCGGGCCGCGCCCCAAACGGGCGCAGGCTGACCAGGTAGGCCTCGTCCAGCAGGTTGGTCACCCGCCCATAGAGCTGGTCGTCCGCCGTGAGGTGCCAGCGCGCGCCCAGATCCACCACCACCCGGTCGGGGATGCGCTCGGCGGCCGCCAGCGCGCCCTGCCCCGCCTCGTCGCGCATCTCGCCGGTGTAGCGCGCGCCCACGTCCACGCCGAAGCGCGGGTGGCTCAGGCCCAGCCCCGCGAAGAGCTGGTGCTGGGGCAGGTAGGGCATCTGGTCGCCGGCCCGCACCTGGCCCCACTGGGGGAAGCTCGACGAGAAGTCGGTGCGGAACTCGCTGTGGGTGTAGGTGTAGGTGAGGTCGGCCGACAGGTCGAGCTGCGCCGGCAGGCCCAGGCGCGCGCCCACCACGGCCTCCACGCCATAGACCCACGCCTCGCCGCCGTTGAACTGCTCGCCCGCCGCCGTGTCGTCGCAGCCCGCGCTGAAGGTGCAGTTGCCCACGATGTTGCGGTAGTCGGTGAAGTAGCCGATGGCCTCGGCCTTCAGCCAGGGCAGGTTGAGCCGCAGGCCGCCCTCGTAGTTGGTGGACGTCTCGGGATCGATGCCGTCGGGCTGGCCCGGCGCCACCGGGCTGAAGCCCCGGTGCACCCCGCCGAGCACGCCCAGCCAGTCCGTGGCCTGCCAGAACACGCTCGCGCCGGGCAGCACCGCCAGGGTGCTGTTCTCGGCCGTGAACGGCTCCAGGCGCGGCGTGGTGTCCTCGCGCCGGGTGTGCACCCACTCCACCCGCACGCCGGGCTTGATGAACACCCGGTCGAACAGGCCGACGTCGTCCGCGATGTGGCCCGCCAGGGCCAGGGCGGTGTCGTCGTTGGTGCGGGTGATCAGCCGCGGCACGTCGCGGCGGCGGGTGGGCCGGCCCGAGGTCATCCAGTAGGCCGACTCGTCGTGGCGGCGCTCGATGCCGTCGCGGTGCAGCCGCAGCCCGGCCCGCAGCGACTGGGTCACCGCGCCGTGGCTCAGATCCAGGCTGGCCCGGCTCTCGACGCCCTGCGAGAACAGGGAGCGGTCGTTGGTGCCGATCATCAGGTCCTGGGCGCCCACGGCGTCCGCCGGGCCGTCCGCCACCTCGGCGGTGTCCACCTCGCCCGACAGGATCCGGCGGTACACCGCCGCCTGCCCCCCCGCGTCGGCGCGCAGCAGGCGGTGGGCGTCGATGGCTGAGCCCGCCCCAGGATCGGTCTCGATGCCCACCGGGCCGAAGCGGTTGAACTTGCGCCAGGCGCGGTCGAGGGTGTGGTGGTAGGCCACGGTCTTGAGCCGGAAGCCCTCGCCCAGCTCCACCAGGTGCGACACCGAGCCCGACCAGCGGGTCCAGTCCATGCGCCCCTCGCTGGACGCCGCGTAGCGGCGGTAGGGCGTGCGCTCGAAGTCCGCCCGGGACAGGCCCATGTAGGTCTCGTTGCTGCCCTCGCTCGCGTAGCTGAGCTTCACGTCCACGCGCTGGTACACGTCGGCCGTGGGATCGCTCTGCCAGCGCCCCTTGAGCACAGCCTCCTGGCGGATGAAGCCGGTGTCGCCGCCCCCATCGAGCTGCTTGAAGCCCGTGGACGACAGCCGCACGCCCTCGGCCAGCAGGCCCCAGCGGCCCGAGGTCAGGCCGGCCCAGGCGTGGGCCTTCGAGAAGCCGAACTCGCCGGCGGCCAGATCGATCTCGCCCAGCGGCTTGCGGGGGATGTCGCGGGTCACGAGGTTGACCGCGCCGCCGATGGTGTTGGGGCCGTACTCCAGGCTCGCGGGCCCCTTGAACACCTCGACGGCCCGCATGCGGGTGGTCTGCGGGAAGTAGTACGCCGCGGGCGCCGCGTAGGGCGCGGGCGCCACCAGGGTGCCGTCCTCGAGCAGGGCGATCTTCTGGCTGCGCTCTGAGTTGACGCCACGCAGGCCGATGTTCGGCCGCAGCCCGAAGCCGTCCTCGTCGCGCACCGCCACGCCCGGCACCCGGTCGAGCACGCGGTGGATGTCGTCGTACTCGAAGGCCTCGAGGGCCGCCTCGCCCACGACGTAGGCCGAGCCGCCCACCTGCGCGAGATCCTCGGCCTTGCCCACGATGGTCACCGAGTCATCGGGATCGTCGGTGGGGGTCGGCGCCTCGGCCGCCTCGGGCGTCGCCACCTCGGGCTCGGCCGCCTCGGGCGTCGCCACCTCGGGCTCGGCCGCCACGGGCGCCGCCACCT
>JAUHVS010000890.1 GCA_030424955.1 bacterium
CAGGGATGAAATAGCGCTCTGAGTTCGCCAGCGTCTGCTTGCGGATGTAGTGGTCCGGCACCGCGGCCAGGTTCGCCCGCGACACGTCGATGTAGTAGCCGAACACCTTGTTGAAGCGGACCTTCAGCGAGGCGATCCCCGTCTCGGCGCGCTCGCGGGCCTCGAGCCTCAGGATCCAGTCCTTGCCGTTGGTGGCGATGTCGACCAGCTCATCCAGCGCAGCGTCGTAGCCCGCCCGGATGACGCCGCCGTCCCGCAGCTGCCCGGGCGGATCGTCCGCGATGGCGCGCGCCAGCAGCGCGGTGACCTCGGGGAGCGGGTCGAGCCGGGCCACGAGCCCGCTCAAGGCCTCGACCCCGGCCAGCCCCGCCACGAGCGAGGGCACAGCCTCCAGCGTCAGCCGCAGGCACCACAGGTCGCGGGGCCCCCCGCGGCCCGCCGCGATGCGGGCGTTCAGCCGCTCCAGATCGTACATCTGCTGCAGCGCCGCCCGCAGCGTCGTGCGGGCCTCGCCCTGGGTCCGCAGCCAGTCGACGGCGTCCAGCCGCGCGTTGATGCGGGCGGGATCCACCAGCGGGTACGCCAGCCAGTGTCGAATCCGCCGGCCGCCCATCGCCGTCACGGCGCGGTCCAGGGTGCCCAGCAGGGCCCCGCGCTTGCGGCTGTCGATGAGGGTGCGAAACAGCTCGAGGTTGGTCTTCGCCGTCTCGTCCAGGATCAGGGTCTCGTGCACCCGGTACGGCGCCAGCAGCCGCGCGTGGTCGGGCAGGCCCTGCTGGGTGTCCGCGACATAGCCGGCGACCGCGCCCGCCGCCCGGAGCGCCAGATCGGTGTGGCCGAAGCCAAACTCGGTGACCGCCTCGATGGCCGGCTCGCCGTCGGGCCCCACCAGGCGGAACAGCTGCTGGCGGGCAGCCTCGGCCGTGAAGAACGCGGGGCCAGGCCGCGAGACTGCCACGGCCTCGAGGCGGCCGCGCAGGGCCGCCTCGACCGCGGTCGCGTCCGTCTCGAGCACCACCTCGCGGGGCTCGATGCGGCTGATCTCACACCGCAGCGGGCCCGCGCCCACCACCTCGGTGACCCGAAACTCGCCGGTGGACACGTCCATGGCCGCGACGGCGAAGCGCTCCCCGGCGGGCTCCGCCAGGATCGCCACCAGGAAGTTGTTGGCGCGGGCGTCCAGCCCCTCTTGATCGAGGATCACCCCCGGCGTCACCACCCGCGTGATGCCGCGGCGCACCAGCCCGCGGGCCTCGGCCGGGCTCTCCAGCTGATCGCAGACGGCGACCTTGAGCCCGGCGGCCAGCGCTTTGGACAGGTAGTTCGGCAGCTGGTGGTGTGGGAAGCCCGACATCGGGGCCGGCACGCTGGACGCCTTGTCGCGGCTCGTGACGGTGAGATCGAGGTAGCGGCCCCCCATCTCGGCGTCCTCGAAGAACATCTCGTAGAAGTCGCCCATGCGGAAGAACAGCATCGCGTCGGGGTAGCGGGCCTTCGCCTCGACGTACTGCTGCATCATGGGCGTCAGCTTGATCCCGGCAGGGATCCCGTGCTGCGCGACCGTCGGGACCTCCACCTTCGCCATGC
>JAUHVS010000182.1 GCA_030424955.1 bacterium
CACCGCTACTACCGGCTGGACGACGCCGCGCTGCGCGGGCTGGCCCGGCGCATCGCCGAGGCCGACGCCCTGTCGGAGATCGGGGCGGGCGTCGAGATCGACGCCGCCGACCGCCGCATCGTGAAGGGCTACCTGCGCGACGGGCGGCTCACGGCGATCCCGTCGCAGCGCAAGAAGCGCGCGGCGGTGCTGCGGGCGCTGGCCGGGGACTTCGAGGCCGGGCGCACCTACACGGAGCGCGAGGTCAACGCGGTGATCAAGGGCTGGCACGACGACATCTCGACCCTGCGCCGCGAGCTCGTGATGGCGTCCTGGCTGCTGCGCGACCCGGCGGGCTCGGCCTACCGCCTCAACCCCGACGTGCCCCACGGCCCGCTGCCCAGCGGCCGCTGGTAGGACGCGGGGCCCCTGACAGGCGGTCTGGGGTGGCCGCGGGGCGCCCAGGGGGGGCTGTATCTGGCCGGTCGTTTCTGACGGCATCGGGTTGGCATGTCTTGACTGCGGGGTGAGTCGCCCGCGCACCCCCCACGCCTTGTCCTCGGAGGGGCCGGGCAGTACCGTCATTGCCGGACGAGGTTGGGTGGCTGGCACAGGGAGGCCCCGCGGTGGGTGAGCGTTCGAACAGGGGACTCTGTGGGCTGATCGGCGTGCTGGTCAGTCTGGTGGGCTGTGTGGGCACCCCCGGCGAGCGTGGGACCTCGTGCACCGTGCAGGTCAACCCAGACGGGCGCAAGACGCTGTCGTGCGAAGACGGGACGACGGTGCCCCTGGCAGATGGCGCGGACGGCCGTGATGGCGCCGACGCGCCAAGCCGCCACTGTGACGCCGTGGACAACGGCGACGGGACGCTGACCCTCGACTGCGGAGACGGGCGGGTCTTCGTGGTGGATCAGGTACAGCCACCTATGCCAGACGCGTCCACGGTGCTGTATGGCTCGTACGTCATCCGCAACAGCCTCGACGCGGAGCGGCTACACGGCATCACCGAGATCACAGAGGATCTGCGGATCGATGCCCCCGGCGTGTTGGCTGTGTCGGTGCGCGGCCTGCGCACCGTCGGGCGGCATGTCATCGTCGAGGATCAGCGCGACGTGACCGCGATCCGGCTGCCCGACCTCGTCTCCGTGGGCGGCGAGCTGCGGCTGGACCGCAACCGGGCGCTCGCGACCGTTGAGGTGCCGGCCCTTGTCAGCGTCGGCGGCAGGATCTTGGTCCGGTCGGACGCCGTGAGGCAGGTGGACCTCTCCCGCCTCACGACAGCGCCGGTCGTGTATCTGCGAGACAACCCCAACCTGGTCGCCCTGGACCTGCCATCCCTCGCCACCGCCGGCGAGGTGGCCGTCACACGCCACGACCGCCTGATCTCGATCGCGATCCCCGCGCTCGCGGCCGTGGACAGCCTCACCGTCGGCGAGAACGGTGCCCTGCGGATGGTCCGGGCGCCCGCCCTTACGGCGGTCGGGGGCGCGGTGGACGTCGGCCTCAACGCCGCCCTCGAGGCCATCGATTTGCCCGCCCTCGAGACCGTCGCCCAGCACGTCGTTGTGCACGACAACCCCGCCCTCACGGCCCTCGACCTGCGCGTGCTCCGCGCGGTCGGGGCGCACCTGCGGATCTTCGGATCGGCCTTGGGTGCCATCGACCTGCCGGCGCTCGCGACTGCTGAACACCTGAACGTCTTCGACAACCCCGCGCTGTCGACTGTGCAGGCGCCCGTGCTGGCCAGCCTCAGCGGCCGGCTGAGCGTGAACACCAACGACGGGCTCCAGACCCTGGTGCTGCCCGGGCTGACGCATGTGTCTGGCGTCGTGAACGTCTGGTCAAACGCCACCTTGCGGGCGGTCTCACTGCCTGCGCTGCGCTCGGCCGGGTTCCCTGAGATCCAGGACAACCCGGCGCTGAGGTCCATCGCCCTGCCGGTCCTCACCCAGGTCGAGGCGCTGCACCTGGCCAACAACGCGGTGCTGGACGCCCTCGACCTGTGGGCGCTGGCGCGCGTGGACGGGACGCTGTCGATCACGGGCAACCCACGGCTGCCGGCGTGCCTGGTGGACGCGCTGGTGGATCAGGTGCTGGCCGGGCAGGTCGAGCGGCGGGGCGCCCTCGAGGGCTGTCGGTGCGAGGTCGTGGCGGGCGTCGCCCAGGCGACCTGTCCATGATGTTGGGCGACGTGGGCCGTGGGGGCATCCGGCGATGCGCGCGATGATGAACAGGCTGTGGTTGGCGTGCGCGCTCGGCGTGCTGGCGGGCTGCGTCGACGGCAGCCCGGGCGAGCCGGGGACTGGCTGCACGGTGCGCGCGAACGACGATGGCAGCCGGACGGTGGTGTGCGCGGACGGGACGTCCGTGACCCTGCGCGACGGGGCCGACGGCCAGGATGGTGCAGACGCCGAGGTCAGGGGCTGTGAGGCCGTCGACACCGGGGACGGGACCCTGACCATCGACTGTGGCGAGGGGCGGGTGTTCGTTGTGTCGCAAGCGGGCGCCGGCGCGCCGCGCACGCCCCATGTGCTGCACGGCGACTACATGATCTTCAACAGCCTGGACGCTGAGGCGCTACAGGGCGTCACGGAGATCACGGGGAGCCTGGGGGTGCCGGCCGCGGGCCTGAGCACGCTGGCGCTCCCGGCCCTCACAGCCATCGGGGGGCGGCTCACGGTGTCCGGGCAGCGTGATCTGACCACCCTCCGGCTCCCAGCGCTCGTCGCCGTCGGCGAGCTGTTGCTGTCGAGCAACGCGCGGCTCGAGGCGCTCGATCTGCGCAGCCTGACGACGGTCGACCGCCAACTCCTGGTCTTGAGCAACCCCCAACTGCCGGCCTGCGTGGTCGAGGCGCTGGTGCAACAGGTGTCGGCCGGGGAGGCCGTCGCGAACAGTCAGAACCGCGAGGGCTGTACGTGCGAGGTGGTGGCGGGCCTGACAGAGGCGACCTGCCCCTGAGCGCGGCCGCTCGCCCCTCACCCCAGCGCGCACCACTGCGGGGGCTGCGCGTCGAAGAACACCACCGGGCCGTCGGGGCCCAGACACACCGCCTCGGGCTTGAGGCCGGGCCACTGGGCCAGGCGGCGCACCGGGGCGCCGTCGCGCAGGGGCCAGGGCAGGGCCCAGGCGCAGCCCACGTCGGGGCCGTCGGCGAGGGTGCTGGTGGCCCACAGGGTGCGGTCGTGCAGGGCCAGGTCGCTGAAGCCGCCCGGGGCGCCGTCGGTACCGGTGGGCAGGCGCACGGGCACGAAGGGGCGCACCGGGGTGGGGGCGTCGGCGGCGGCCGTGAAGATCTGCAGCGGGTCGGCCAGGTGCCAGAGCTGGGCGCGGCCCTGGGCGTCGAGGGGCGCCTTCAGGCCAAGGAGCAGGCCGCCGTCGGCCCAGGTCATGGCCTCGATGTCCAAGGCCTTGGCGCCGTCATCGTCGAGCAGCGGGGTCAGCGCGGGCAGCAGGGGCGTGGCGTGGGTCACGTGCAGGCGGCCGTCGTTCAGCACGCAGCGGATCAGCAGCTGCCGCTCGGGCTTGCGCTTGCCGCGGGCGCTGCGGGACTGGGAGGACAGCAGCCACAGGGCGCCGTCGGGGGCGCGGGTGACGGCCTCCAGATCGCTGACGGTGCTGAACCCGGCGGCGGGCAGGTCGAGCAGGGGCCAGGGCTCGGCGTCCACCCGGCCGGCGGTGTCCATCAGGAACAGCCACGGGGCGTCCTCGTCGGCGCTGCCCCGCAGGCCGGTGTCGTCGCTGATGAGCAGGTAGCGGTCGAGGCTCGGCAGCCACAGGGCGGCGCTGGGTTCGAAGCGCGTGCGGCTGCGCAGCGCGGCGGGCACCGACAGGGGGCGGGGGCGGTGGCGGTCGGACATGGGGCCTCGGGCGGTCCGCGGGCGGCCAGAGTGCCTCGCGCGGCGGGTCGCGGTCGAGGGGGCGCGCCAGGCGGCCACCTTTTCGTCGGGGGCCTGTCCGATTGCGCCGGGGTCGGCCGTCTTGCTCGCCGACCGGTCATGACGGGCCGGGAGACACGGGAGGTACACGACGATGGCAAACGGGAACATGGGGCGCGGGCACACGGGGCACGGCTGGGTGGGGGCAGGCGCGGCCGCGCTGGCGGCGGCGGCGCTGCTGGGGGTGAGCCTGATCGGGGTCGCGCAGGCCGAGCCGGCGCCGCGGGAGGGGTTCTTCATCGGGGGGGGCTACAGCGCCACGCAGGGCAACTTCGACCTGGAGTCCGATGACGACAGCGGGGACTGGGGCTCGGGCTTCGGGCTGGATCTGGGCTACGCGTGGCCGGGCGGCTTCGGGTTGGGCGGCGGCTTCGCCTACGACGCCTTCACCTACAAGATCGACACCCCGCTGATCGACGGTGACCTGACGTTGGGGCTGTTCGCGGCGGATCTGTCGGCCTTCTACTTCCTGCCCCTCAGCGCGGACTTCGAGCTGACGGCGCGGGCGGGGCTGAGCTCCACGCAGGCGACCATCACGCTGGGGGACGTCGAGGCCGACGACAGCTCGGCCGGGGTGCACCTGGGCGTGGGCGGCGACTTCTTCTTCGGGGGCTCGGTGGCCCTGATGTTCGAGGTGATGTACCGCACCTACGGCGTGGCCTTCGCCCAGACCAAGGACGAAGAGGTCAGCAGCTTCGGCATCCGCCTGGGCCTGCGCTACCGCTGAGCCCCGCCCCTGACCGCCGCCCGCGAAAAGGGCGCGCGGCCCGGCTGTGCAGTGCCCCCCCGTCGGGCGCCCCCTTGGCGGCGCCCCGGTCGAGAGGGCCCCGCCATGCACCGCTACCCCTTTTTCGTTCCCAGCCGCGCCCTGTGGCGCCGGTCTGCCGCGGTCGTGCTGGCGCTGTGCGCCGGCGCCCACGCGGCGCCCGTGCGCCTGCACGTCGGGGGGGCGGCGCCTGAGCTGACGTACGTGTGCACCTTGATCGATGGCCGCGCCGCCACGGTGGTGGCGCCCACCCGCGGGCGCGCCTGGAAGGCCTGCCAGGCCTGGGCCGCGGCCGTGGGCTCGCCGCTGAAGACAGTGCTGCGGCAGCGCGGCGCCGCGCCGGTGAATGTGCCCCGGGCCGAGGCGTCGCGCGCGGCCCTTGCGCCCGGCGCGGGTGTACGGGTTGACTTGGATCGGGTGAGCGGATCACCCGGAGGGGAATCAGCATGAGCGAGACGGATCAGACGATGCCGGCCGTGCGGACGGCGGGCGTGCAGACGACGACCCGGGACGGCGAGCTGTGGGTGTTCGACGCCCGCCACGGCCAGGGTCACCGCCTGGGGCCTGTGGCTGCGGCCGTGTGGCACGCGGCGGACGGGCACACCGGCGTGGCCGGGCTGGTCGCCGCTGCGCAGCAGGTGGATCCCAGCGCGAACGCGCGGCTCGTTTGGCAGGTGCTCGATGGCCTCGCAGACGCCGATCTGCTGACCGCCCGCGTGGCCCCGGCGGCCCCTGTTGTGGACCGCCGCGCCGCGCTCGGCGTGCTCGGGGCGGCGGCGATGGCCATGGCCTTCGGCGTGCGCCCCGCCCAGGCGCAGGACGCCCCGACCCGCGCGCCGACGTCGGCCGCGACGGCGGAGTCGGTCGCGCCGGTGGACAAGGCGCCGGCGGGCGAGGCCGCCCCGGCCCGCGCTGATCGCGTGCGCAAGGAGCGCCAGCTCAAGGCCCAGATGGCCGAGCGCCGCAAGCTGCAGCAGGAGAAGAAGCGCAAGCAGGCCCACACGGAGCAGCGGGCCAAGGCGCGGCGGCCGGCGGCGGCCGGTGGCAGCCCCGCCAGCGAGGCGCCGGGCGCGGCGAAGAAGAAGAAGCAGGGCGACAAGGCCCCGGACGAGCGGGCCCAGAAGGCCTCGCCGACCAAGACCCGCTGAGCCCGTTGGCCGCCCACCCCGCCGCCCCCACGCTCACCCTCATCGTCGATGACGTGCCCACCGAGTCGGTGGCGTCCATCGAGGCGGCCTGCGCGGCGCAGGGGGTGGCGTGCGCCGTGCTGGATGTCCGCGATGCGCCCGCGGTCATCACGCCGCTGCCGCCCGGCAGCGCGCTGTTTCGGCCCGCCACGAGCTTTGCGGCCGAGCAGCTCGAGGGCCAGCTCTTCGCCCCGGGCGTGGCCACCTTCCACCGCGACGACACCCACGGCCCCCTGCGCGGCTGCACGCTGCCCACGCTGACGCTGGAGCGGGCGGGCCTGCCGCTGCCCCGCGGGGTGTGGGTGCACGACCCCGACCGCGACCGGCTGCGGGCGCAGGTGGCCCACGTGGGCGGCCTGCCGGTGGTGCTCAAGGCCGGCGGGGGCGAGGGCGGCGTGGGCGTGCTGCGCGCCGACTCGTGGGCGGGGCTGTTCGGGCTGGTGGACTACCTGCACAGCCAGGGCACCACGCCCCGGCTGATGGCCTATGTGCCCGACGGCGTGCACTGGCGCCTGGTGGTGGTGGGGGACGCCGTGGTGGCGGCGTACCCCAACCCCGTGGCGGCCGATGACTTCCGCAGCCAGCCCAGCGGTGACGCCGCGGACTACACCGCGGCGCCTGATCCCGAGTGGGCGGCGCTGGCCGTCGAGGCCACCCAGGCGCTGGGCGTGGCCTTCGGCGGGGTGGATCTGTTGGTGCACCCCTCGGGGCGGGCCTACCTGCTGGAGTGCAACTTCCCCTGCTACTACCCGCAGGCGCAGACCGTCGGTGGCATCGACGTGGCCGGGCCGATGGTGGCCTGGCTGGCGGCCAAGGCGCGGCGCCTGCGCGCCGGCTGAGCCAGGGCGCGGCGCCCACCCGCGCTCAGTCCAGCAGATCGCCCAGGCCCGCGCGGTGCCAGGTGGCGGCGCTCACCTGCAGGGCGTCGCCGTCGGGGGTCAGGGTCAGCGTCATGCGGTACACCGCGGCGTTGAGGCGCTCGATGGCCGCCACGTCGGGCAGGGCCGTGGACGCCACCGCCACCAGCAGATCGGCCTCGGCCACCCCGTCGCTGCGCAGGTGCAGGTCGGCCTCGCGCACGAAGGCGTGGATCGCCTGCCGCTTCAAGAACCGCAGCTGCAGGTAGCGCAGGGCGCCGGCGCGGTCGTTGCTGTGGTTGTCGTGGTAGCCCGGCGCGATGAGCGCCTTGATGGCCCCGAGGTCCTGGGCCTCGACGGCGGCCTCAAGCTGGGCGATGGTCTGCCGCGCTCGGGCCTTCGGATCCGGCGGTGACCGGCGGCACGCCGCCAGGCCCAGCAGGCCGAGGCAGGCCAGCAAGGCGAGGCGGGCGAGGGGCCCGGTGGGGCGGACGACACGGTGGGCGTGGTGCATGGGATGAGGGATGCCAGCGGGGGACCGCCTGTCGCAGCCGCGCTGGGCGTGGCGGTGCTGGCCATCGGCTTCGCGGGCCCGTTCTTGACCCTGGCCGATCCGACGCACCCGCTGGTGAAGGCGGGGCTGCGGCTCGCCATGGCGGCGGTGGCCTTCAGCCCGTGGGTGTGGCGCGGGGGCCTGACCCGGCCGCAGGTCCGGGCGGCGGTCGCCGCGGGCGGGCTGTACGGCCTGCACTTCGGCGCCTGGGTGTGGTCGCTGGGCCTGACCAGCATGGCGGCGTCGGTGACGCTGGTGACGAGCACGCCGCTGATGCTGGCGGCGGTGGCCGCGCTCACGGGCCGCGACGGCCCCACGCCGCGGCTCTGGGTGGCCCTGGCCCTGGCCACCGTGGGGGTGGCGACCATCGGCGGGTTCGATCTGGGGGCGGGCACCGCCGCGCCGCTGATCGGGGACGGCCTGGCGCTGCTCGGGGCGGCCGCGATGGCGGGCTACCTGTGGCTCGTGCGCCGGCAGGGGCCGCTGGACGTGCTCGCGTGGTCGGGGGTGGCGACGGCGGTCGGCGCGGTGGCGCTGCTGGGCACGGCCGCGGCCCTGGGCGTGCCCCCGGTGGCGGCGTCCTGGGGGGCCTTTGGCTGGCTGGTGGCGGCGACCGTGGTGTCGCAGCTGATCGGGCACACGCTGATCACCTGGGCGCTGCGCCACACCACGCCGACGGCGGTGGGGCTGGCGACGGTGGGGGAGCCGGTGGTGGCGACGGCCCTGGCCTGGGCCTGGCTGGGGGCGGCGCCGTCGGCGCAGGTGCTGGCGGGCGCGGCGCTGACCTTGACCGCGGTGGTGCTGGCGCTGCGCCGCTGACGGGCTGGCGGTGGGTTGCAATGCGCCTGGGCCTCGACGACCCTCGGCGGCGCTGGACTCAGGGGGACTCAATGCAGGGATGGCGGGTGTGGGCGCTGGGCCTGTTGGGGGCGTCGCCGGCCGCGGCCGCCCCGGCGAGCAGCGCGCCGGTGGCCTTTGACGCGGCCTGCCAGCGGGTGGCCGCGGGCCCGGTAGACGACGCGGCCTGGGCGGCGGCCCTCGCGCAGGTGGCGCCCGCGGACGGCTGGGCGGGCTGGACCCGCCGGGACGCGCCCGACGTGCTGGCGGCCCTGCAGGGCGTCTGGCGGCGGTCCGACGGCGTGATCACCAAGACCCTGGTGGGCGACGAGGAGCGGGTGACCGGCACCACCGGGCAGTACGCCGCCAAGCTGCGGGCCTACCGGCTCACCCGCGGGGCGCAGCGGCACCTGGCCATGGCGTGGCGCTTCAAGGGCCGCAGCGGGGCGTACCTGCTGGCGTACGGCCAGGAGGTGCTGCTGGAGTTCGGGGGCCGGGCGGGCGCCCCCAGCGACGCCCCCACCGGGCGGTTCGCGCGGGTGGGGCCGGCGCCGTCGGCGGCCTGCGACCAGGCCTTCGCCGTGGAGCGCGACGTGCGGGCCGCCCGCGCCCGGCAGGCCTTCGTGCGCCTCTGGCCCGCCCTGGTGCCGGGGGATGACGCGAGCCGCCGGGGGCTGATCGAGTTCCTGGGGGCCCACCGCGCGGCGGTGCGGGTGGGGGACCGCGCCGAGGTGGTGGCCTTCCCCGAGGTGCAGGTCGCGCGCACCCTGCTGCGCACCTTTGGCGACGAGGACGCGCCCCGCGCCCGGCGGGCGCCCAAGGCCGCGGCGAGCGCGGCGCCGGTGAGCCCCGTGCCGGCCAAGGCGGCGCCCGGCCAGGCGCCCGGCTCGGCGGCGCCGCCCCGAGCAGCCCGGGGATGATCACCACCAGCACCAGCCAGCCGCCGACGAGCACCAACGCGCTATTGGCCGAGCTGCCCCCCCGGGAAGCCACCAGGACCGCGGCGGCGAACCAGAACCCGGCCCACGCCACCAATACCCCGCCGTAGAGCGCCGCCTCGACCCAGCCGGCGACCGGCGACGCCCCGGCGACGAGCAGCCCGCCCAGCGCGGCGAGCGCCGTCACCGCGCACAGCCCGATCGCCCGGGCCCCGGCCTTGCCCAGCACCAGCC
>JAUHVS010000183.1 GCA_030424955.1 bacterium
CTGGCGAGCGCATCGCCCGATCGGCGAGCAGCGCGGCGATGGTGCCGATGAACAGCCCGGTGACGACGTGCAGCCGGTCGGCGAGCCGCACCAGCTCGAGCCGCTCGAGCCGCTGGATGATGTGCTCGGCGCTGCGGTAGCCGGCGAAGAGCCCATAGCCGCGGATGGTCAGGTGGAACAGGTTGTAGAGCAGCAGGAAGGCCACCGGCGCCCAGTAGACGCCGCTGATGACCCCCGCCAGGGCCCAGGCCGCCGCGAAGGGGCGCAGGCTGGACCAGAAGAAGCTGTCGCCGATGGCCGCCAGCGGGCCCTGCGCGACGCCCTTGAGCCCCACCACCATCTGCGGGTCGAGCTCGCCACGGGCCACCCGCTCCTCGAGGTTGATGCTGGCGCCGAGCACCGCCGCCGCCAGGTAGGGGTGGCTGTTGAAGAAGCCCAGGTGGCGGGTCATGGCGGCCTTGAGGTCGTCGCCGCGGTAGAGCCGGCCCAGCGCGGGCGCCATGGCGTAGGCGAAGCCCACGTTCTGCATGCGCTCGAAGTTCGCCGCGGCCAGCAAGAACAGGCTGCGCCAGAAGACCCGCAGCAGCACCCACTGCGTGATGCGCCCCGGCGGTGGCGTGGTGGTGGCCGCGCTCATCCGACCAGCCCCGGCGCGCCGTGGCCCAGCGCCAGCAGCACGCCCAAGAAGATCAGCCCGCCCAGGGCGACGCCGCGGCGGCGGCGGACGGCGGCCAGCGCGACGGCCAGGCCCAGCGCGGGCAGGGCGTAGGTGATGAAGGCGGTCAGCGCGGTGACGCCCACGAGGCTGAGGGCGGGGCGCACCAGCGCGGTCAGCCCGAGGGTGAGGGCGGCCCCCACGGTGATGAGCACGGCGTGCAGCGCGAACACCCGCAGGGCCCCCACCACCGGCACCCGGGCGAGGGCCCGCAGATCGGCCGCCTGGGCCGCCGCGTCGGCCCGCGCCGCCAGCGCCAGGTTGGCCCGGTCGAGGTGCTGGTCGGCCGCCTTGCCCACCAGGGCCCAGGGCGCGCCGAACACCACCGCCAAGGCCATCACGCTGTCATCGATGGGCAGATCCGTCACCCGCGGCAGCAGCACCGCCGCCCCCGCGATGACCATGGCCCCCACGGTCTCGTTCGGGGGCGTGCTCGCCCCGTGCAGCACCGCCGACATCCACAGCAGCTGCAGCAGGCAGCCGAGCCACAGGGCGGGCTCCAGGGCGCCAAAGGCGAGGCCCAGGGCGGGCACCGCGACGATGGGCTGGCTGAGCATGAGCTGGAAGGCCGCCCGCCGGTCGAGGCCGAACAGGCCCGCCAGCAGCGCGAGGAGCGCGAAGTCGAGGGCCCCGCTCACCGCCGCTCAGCGCCCGAGGCGCGGCGTGAGATCGAGGGGGGCCTCGCTGGGCAGGCTGCGCACGTCCACCCGCACGCCCCGGGCGGCGAGCTGGCCCAGCGCCTGCAGATCGGACGGGCCCAGGTACACGGCGTCGGTGATCCGCTCGCGGTCGGCCGCGTGGTGCACGTTGCCCAGGTTGAGCTGCCCGAAGGAGAAGCCCGCAAACAGGCGCACGGCGTCGGCGACGCTCTCGATGAGCACCATCACCCGGCTCTGCTGCAGCGCCGGATCGGCCAGGGCCCGGGCCGCCGCGTCGATGCTGAGGGCCTCGAAGCCCACCTCCGACGGGATGGCCATGCGGAACATGGTGGTCTGCAGGGTGTTGCTGGGCACGGTGTCGCTCGCGATCAAGAACCGCTGGAGCCGCAGGTGGGGCAGCCAGGTGGCGATGATCTGGCCGTGCACCAGCCGGTTGTCGACGCGGAAGAAGGGGTTGGCGCTCACGGGCTGTCCCCTCCCCCGAGCAGCGCCCCCGCCACGAGGATGTTGTCGCGGCCGTGGGTGCGGATGCTGCCCGCGACCTCGGGCAGCGGCCCCGTGCGGTGGCTGTAGATCTTGAGGAGCATGGGCAGGTTGATGCCCGTGATGACCTCGATGCGCTCGCTCAACAGCGACAGCGCGAGGTTGGAGGGCGTGCCGCCGAACATGTCGCACAGCACGATGACCCCCTCGCCGCTGTCGACGGCCTTCACCGCCCGCTTGAGGCGGTCGAGGATGTCGACGGGGCCGTCCCCCGGCTGCACCGACACGGCCTGCGCCTGGGGGAAGTCGCCCACGATCATCTGCGCGGTCTCGAGGAGGGCATCGGCCAGGGACCGATGGGTGAAGACGACGACCCCAATCATCTCGACTCCTTCTCCAGGTCCCGATGGCGCACCTTGGGCTCACGGCCGCCCGCGCGCAAGTGCGCGGCCACCCGCTCGCTGACCGCCACGGAGCGGTGTCGCCCCCCCGTGCAGCCGATGGCGATGGTGAGGTAGGCCTTGCCCTCGTGCTCGTAGCCCGGGAGCACGGCGTCGAGCAGCGGCAGGAAGCGCGCCAGGAAGGCGTCGGTGACCGCGTGGGTGAGCACGAAGTCGGCCACGGGGGCGTCCCGGCCCGACATGGGGCGCAGGGCCTCGATGAAGTGCGGGTTGGGCAGGAAGCGCACGTCCCACACGATGTCGGCCTCGGGCGGCACGCCGTGGCGGAAGCCGAAGCTCATGACGTTGAGGCTCAGCCCCGACACGCCCTCGCCCGCGGCGTAGGCCTGCACCTGCCGCTTGCACTCGTGGACGTTGATGTCGCTGGTGTCGATGACCCGGTCGGCCCGCTCCCGCAGGGGGTACATGCGGCTGCGCTCGGCCTGGATGACGTCCGGCAGGGGCAGGCCACCCTTGCTCAGCGGGTGGGGCCGGCGGGTGGTGCTGAAGCGCCGCAGGAGCACGGCGTTGCTGGCCTCCAGGAACACCACGTCCACCGGGCAGCCGCGGGCCTCGATG
This sequence comes from bacterium, assembly GCA_030424955.1. Lineage (GTDB taxonomy): Bacteria > Myxococcota_A > Bradymonadia > UBA7976 > UBA1532 > JACKDL01. The sequence continues at coordinate 2,877 of JAUHVS010000183.1, forward strand.
CTGTCGAGCAGCGCCATGGCGGCGTCCACGTCGGTGATGTTGCGGGCGTCCAGGCCCAGGGCGAGCTTCTCGAAGCGGTCGTTGCCCCGGGCCAGGTCGAGCAGCTTCGGCACGAGCGGGGCGGGCAGCGTGTCGACGCAGAACCAGCCCAGGTCCTCCAGCGCGTGCAGGGCGGTGGAGATGCCCGAGCCCGACAGGCCGGTCACGACCTTGAGATCCAGGGGCCGCTCCTCGGAGAGCGGCGCAGGGGGCGGAGGCGGCGTCGGCTCACTCAACGGTGGTCTCCTCCTCGAGCAGCCCGTCGGTGCGGATGCTCGGATGCAGCACGCGGCCCAGGCGATCGGCGAAGGCCCGCGCGGAGTGGGTGCCCTGGGACTGCAGCAGCTGGTTGCGCGCGGCCACCTCCAAGATGAGCTTCAGCGAGCGGCCGGGTCGCACCGGCAGCACCACGTGGCGCACGTTCACGTCCGACAGCTTGATGTAGCGGGTGTCGAGGCCCAGGCGGTCGTAGTCGGCGCCGCTCTCCCACTCCACCAGCTCGGCCACCAGCTCCACCCGCTTGCGCTCGCGCACCGCCGCCGCGCCGAACAGATCCTTGATGTTGAGGATGCCCAGCCCGCGGATCTCCATGTGGTGGCGGGTGAGCTCGGGGCTCGCGCCGATGACCACCTTGGGGCTCGCCTGGGCCAGCCGCACCATGTCGTCGGCCACCAGGCGGTGGCCCGAGGCCACCAGCTCCAGGCCCAGCTCGCTCTTGCCGATGCCCGACTTGCCGGTGAGCAGCACCCCCACGCCGTACACGTCCACCAGCACGCCGTGCAGGCTCTCCTGGGGCGCCAGCCGCAGGGTCAGGAAGTTGTTGATGTGCTCGGTGGCGGTGACCGACTCCTCGTCGGTGGTCAGCAGGGCGAAGCCGTAGTGGTTCGCCAGGTCCACCAGCTCGTCGGAGGGCGCGCGATCGGCGGTGACCACCAGGGCCGGGAAGCCCACCTTCACCACCTGCTCCAGCACCCGCGCCCGCTGCACGGGGCCGATGCTGTCGAGGTAGCCGGACTCGGAGCGGCCCAGCAGCTGCACCCGGTCGGCGACCAGGTGCTCGGTGTAGCCGGTGAGGGCGACGCCGAGGCGCTGGATGGTGCGCTGGCCGATGGTGCGCATCAGCCCCTGGGGGCCGGCGACGCAGTGGTACTCCACCCGCTGCCCGAGGGCGTTGAGCAGCTCTCCGACGGTGACCTCGACCGGGGTGCGGCCCATGTGCGTGACCCCCTGTGCCGTCGCGTGGGTTGGCCGGCGTGGACTGGCCGGTAAGGCGCTTAGAGCCGCGCGTCCTCGGCGATGAGCAGATCGAACATCGCGTCGGCGTCGGCGGCCTCGAGCAGGCCCTCGCGCACGCCGGGCTCCTTGAGCAGGCGCGAGATGCGCGCCAGGGCCTTGAGGTGCATGCCGTGCTGGGCCGTGGGCACCAGCAGGGTGAAGAACAGGTGCGTGGGCTGGCCGTCGAGGCTCTGGAAGTCGACCCCCGACCGGCTGCGGCCGACGCAGGCCACGATCTGGGGCACCGCGTCGCTCTTGCCGTGGGGGATGGCGAAGCCGTCGCCGATGCCCGTGCTCTGCAGCTTCTCACGCTTCATCAGCGTCTCGACCAGCAGGTTCGGGTCCAGCTCGGGGCTCACCCGCAGCAGGAGGCCGACCAGCTCGCGAAGCACGCCGGGCTTGTTCGAGGCGCCCAGGTCGGCCTCGATGGCCTGACGATCCAGAAAGTCTGCGATTTGCATAGTCGTTTGGCTCGAAATCCTTTGAGAGGCGGCGCTGGCCCAGCCGGCCCGAGCGCCCCCTTTTAGAACATCTTCTTGCGCTTGGAGCTGGGCAGGATGCCCATGGCCTCGCGGTACTTGGCGACGGTGCGGCGGGCGATCTTCACGCCGTCCTTCTTGAGCAGCTCCACCAGCTTCTGATCGCTGTGGGGCCGCTTGTGGTCTTCCTCGCCCACCAGGTGGCGGATCTTGGACTTCACCGCCTCGCTGGCGAGGTCGTCGCGCCCGGTGCCGGTGATGGCCGAGTTGAAGAAGAACTTCAGCTCGTAGATGCCCTGCGGGGAGTGCACGTACTTGTTGGTGGTCACCCGGCTGACCGTGGACTCGTGCATGCCGATGTCTTCGGCGACGTCCCGCAGGATCAGCGGCTTGAGGTGCTCGACGCCGTGGTCGAGGAAGGCCTGCTGGAACTTGATGATGCTCTGCGTGACCTTCACGATCGTGCGCTGCCGCTGCTGGATGGAGCGGATGAGCCACTGGGCGCTGTTGAGCTTCTCGGTGACGTACCTCTTGGTGTCGGCGTTGCCGTCGTTCTTCAGCGCGTTCTTGTAGAACCGGCTGATGCGCAGGCGCGGCATGCCGTCGTCGTTGAGCACCGCCTGGTACTCGCCCTCGATCTTGCGGATGTAGATGTCGGGGGTGATGTAGCGCGGCTCGTCGCCCGAGAAGGGGCGGCCCGGGCGCGGCTCGAGCTGGATGATGAGCTTGGCGGCCTCGATGACCTCGTCGAGCTCCACGTCCATGTCGCGGGCGACGGCCTGCAGGTTGCGCTTCTCGAGGTTCTCGATGTGGCTCGAGATGATGTCCTCGACGATGGCGCCCAGCTCCAGGAAGCGGGCCTGGATCAGCAGGCACTCCCGCAGATCCCGCGCGCCCACCCCGATGGGGTCGAGGCGCTGCACCATCTCGAGCACCTCTTCGACGTACTCGGGATCGTTGTCGAGGCTCTCGGCCAGGTCCTCGATGGTGACGCCCTTCAGGTAGCCGTCGTCGTTGATGTTGCCCACGAGCTCCGCAGCGATGCGCTGCTCCTGCTCGGTGAAGTCGCTGACGTGGATCTGCCACATCAGGTGGTCGAACAGGGTCTCGGTGCGGGTGAGGGTGGCCTCGAACCCGGGCAGATCGTCGTCGCGCAGCCGCTGGGTGCCGCTGCCGGGCGTGGGCGAGTTGTAGTTCTCGAAGTAGGCGTCCCAGTCGATCTGCTCTTTGGCCTGCTCGGCGGTGCTCTCGCCGGTGACCGACCGGGTGTCGTCCTCGGCGTCGCGCTTACGGACCTCTTGCAGGCTCTCCATCTTCGCTTCGGTGGAGGCGATCTCGCTGTTTTCCTCGAGCATGGGGTTCTCGAGGAGCTCTTCGCGCACGGCGTCGATGAGATCGGTGCGGCTGAGCTGCAGGAGCTTGATGGCCTGCTGCAGCTGCGGCGTCATCACCAGCTGCTGGCTCATCTTCAGGTCGAGTCGGATATCAAGGCCCATCGTGACCCGGTGCCTTCCACTCCAAAGCGCGTTCGTCTTCCCGGTGCCCGGCTGCCGACCCCAGGTAGTGGGTCTGCACCGCCGCGTCGCGGACGGCATCGGCCGGTGCCCCCACGAAGAGGGATGCACCGCCAGCGAGTATATAGACGCGGTCACACGCCTCCAAGGCTTGCCGGACTTGATGATCGGTGAGCAGCACCCCGACCCCCGCCCCGGCCAGGGCCCGCAGCTGCGCCGTGACCGCCCCCACCGCCAGGGGATCGAGCCCCGCAAAGGGTTCATCCACCAGCAGAATCCGCGGCTGCGCCGCCAGCGCCCGCACGATCTCGACCCGCCGCCGCTCGCCCCCGCTGAGGCGGTCGCCCCGGGCGTCAGCGAGCGCCGCCAGGCCCCACTGGGCGAGCAGCGCGTCCGCCTCTGCCCGCCTCGCCCCCCGGCTGAGGCCCCGCCGCGCCAGGCCGACCTCGACGTTGGCCCGCACCGACAGGCGGCGGAAGATGCTGGCCTGCTGGGGCAGGTAGCCCAGGCCCCCACGGGCGCGGCGCCACAGGGGCCAGCGGGTGACGTCCACGCCGTCGAGCCACACCTGCCCGCCGTGGGGGCGCAGCAGGCCGGCCAGCAGCCGGAAGGTGGTGGTCTTGCCCGCGCCGTTGGGGCCCAGCAGCCCCACCACCTCACCCGGCCGGATGTGCAGATCGAGCCCGGCCAGCACAGGCCGGCGGCCGAAGCGCCGCGCCAGGCCCCGCCCCGTCAGGCCCTCGCCCGGCGGGCTCGGCTCGGCGGGCGCGGCCGTGCCGTGGGCGGTCAATAGAGGGTCTGGCCGCCGTCCAGGGCGAGGGCGTGGCCGTGGATGCCCCGGGCGGCCTCGGGGATCAGCGCGCGCACGGCGTGCAGGATCTCGGCGGGATCGATGAGGCGGCGCTGCGGGCTGAGGCGCTCCAGCGCGGCCCGCGCCTCGCCGGCGTCGCGGCCGGTGGTGGCCTGGATGCGCGCGATGGCGTCGGCGGTCATGGGGGTGTCGACGAAGCCCGGGCAGATGGCGTTGACGGTGACCCCGGTGCGGGCCAGCTCGGCGGCCAGCGCGCGGCACAGCCCCACCACGCCGTGCTTCGAGGCGCAGTAGGCGCTGGTGTAGGCGTAGCCGGTGAGGCCGGCGTTGCTGGCCACGAAGATCACCCGCCCGAAGCCGCGCTCGACCATGCCGGGGACGATCTCGCGGCACAGCCGGAAGGGCGCCTCGAGGTTCACCGCCAGGGTGCGCGCCCACTGGGCGTCGGTGGTGCGGGCCAGGGGCGCCGAGTCGCTGACGCCCGCGTTGTTGATGAGCACGTCGATGGGGCCGAGCGCGGCCTCCGCCCGGGCGATGGCCGCCGGCAGGGCCGCCGCGTCGGTGACGTCGAGGGGCACGGCCAGCCCGCCGGTCTCGGCGGCCAGCGCCGCGAGGGCCTCAGCCCCTCGGGCGGCCAGGGCCACGCGGTGACCGTCGGCCGCCAGGCCCCGGGCGAGGGTGGCGCCAATCCCACGGGAGGCGCCGGTGAGGAACACGGTGCGGGTGTGCATGGCCCAAGGGTGACCCACCCGCCGCAGGGGGTCAACGCGGGGAAAGCCGGCCCGCACCGCCGGGTCGCGCGCGGTTGAGAGGCCTCAGGATGCGATCCCGCGCGGGCCGGGCTATCATGCCGCGGCGGCGCAAGGGGAGAGTGCAGCACGGTGGCAGCGGCGACAGCCCAGGGGTTCTGCCCAGCATGCGAGGACGCGGGGCCCATCGGGGCGCCGTGCGTCGCCGCCACGTGCCTGAAGCGCGGCTACCACCACATCCCCGAGGCCTTCCGCCACGTCATCTCGACCAGCACCGTCGATCCGCTCATCGGCCAGCGCTGGGGTGACTTCCTCATCGTCGACCGGCTGGGCAGCGGCGGCGTGGGCAACGTGTACCTGGCGCTGCAGCAGCCCATCGGCCTGCCCGCCGCGCTGAAGGTGCTGGGCCAGGTCGACACCGAGGATCACGAGGTGGACCGCTTTCGCGCCGAGGCGTCGGCGCTCGCCCGCCTGAACCACCCCAACATCGTGCGGCTGCTGAAGTTCGGCCACCACGACGAGCGCCCGTTCCTGGTGATGGAGTACGTCAAGGACGGCTGCACCCTGAAGGCGCAGATGCGCCAGGGCATGGCCCCCGAGGCGGGCATCGACGTGGTGCACCAGCTCATCGACGCCCTCGAGGCCGCCCACGCCGCCGGGGTGGTGCACCGCGACATCAAGCCCGCCAACATCATGCTGCAGGCCATCTCGGGCCAGCCCTACTACGTGCGCCTGGTGGACTTCGGCCTGGCCAAGTTCGTCGACGAGGGGCACAGCACCCGCATGATGGCCGGCACGCCGTCCTACATGGCCCCCGAGCAGCTCGACCGGCGCAACATCGGCCCGTGGTCGGACTGGTACGCGCTGGGCTGCATCACCTTCGAGCTGTTCACCGGCCGCCGCCCCTTCCCCGGTCGCAGCAGCCAAGAGGTCATCGCCCTCAAGCAGTCGCCCAGCTACCGCCCCACGAGCACCCTCAGCGATCTGGGCCTGCCGCCCGCGCTGATCGGCTTCTTCGACCGCATGCTCGCGCCCAACCCCGTGGATCGCCCCCGCACGGCGGCCGAGGTGCGCGCCCTGCTGCGCGCCGCGGTGCCGCGGCCGGACCTGCTCGATCCCAACCAGCGGGTGCGGCGCACCATGGCCCTGGCCGTGGTGCACGTGGGCGAGGACTTCAGCGCCACCGGCGATCTGAACGGCGCGGTGCAGACCGTCCCCGGGCCGACCCCCCGGCGCCCGGTGTGGCTGTGGGCCGCCGCCGCCGCGGTGTGCCTGACGCTGGGGGCCTTCTGGCTCACGCGGCCGGCCGCCGATCCCCCGGGGGCGGATCAGCCCGCCGTGCACACCGCCGCCGCCCCCGCCGATCCCGCACCACAGGCCCCCGGCGAGGCCGCCCCCGGCGACGCCGTGGATCAGGGCACGGTGCGGGCGATCCCGCTGGCCGACCCGGCCGGCCCGGCCGACGCGGCGCCCGACGCCACCCTCAACGGGGCCGCGCCCGACGCCGCCGCGCCCTCGGCCGCCGCCGCGAGCGCCGCGCCCCC
>JAUHVS010000184.1 GCA_030424955.1 bacterium
CCGCGATCTCGTTGAAGATGCCCGTCTCGTAGAACGGCAGCAGCATGGGCTCGACGTCGACCATCATCTGAGCGGACTGCGCCGCCGTCACCGCCGCCCCCGACACCCGCAGCGCCACCGCCTTTCCCTTGGGGGCCAGCCGCTCCACCCGGGTCTGGGTGAACCACTGGCCCGGGAAGGCCCCGCCGTCGGTGAGCACCCGCAGCCGGCTGATGCCGTCGGCGCCGGCCACCGCGAGGCCGAGCGCCGTGCCCACCCAGGGCGTGCCGTGGCCGAAGCGGATCTCGTGGACCGCGTAGCCATCGCTGGCCACCTGGCCGGCGACGCGCACGTTGACCAGGGCGCGGCAGGGCGGCGGCGGCGTGGTCGCCCCGGCCGTGGTCGCGCCGAGGCTGCCCAACAGGCCGAGCCCAAATCGGCGCAGCGCGCCACAGTTCATTCGCATGCTGACTCTCTCGCGGGTCGCCCCGCTGCGCTTGCGCTGCGCGTCTTGGGTGCGCAGCCTGACCACCGTTGACCCTGACCTGACCGTGAGCCTGCCATGAGCGAGACCCTGCTGCCCGCCCTGATCGTGTCGCTCGTCTTCGTCGTGCTGATGTGGGTGCGCCGCAGCGGCGGCGCGTCGACCCCCGCCGAGCCCATCGCCGTGCCGGACAGCGGGCGGCTGCTGATCGACGTGCGCTCGCCCATGGAGTTCCGCGGCGGGCACCTGCGCGGGGCCATCAACATCCCGCTGGGCGCCGTGAGCGCGCAGGCTGAGCAGCTGGGCCCGAAGGACCGCGAGATCGTGCTGTACTGCCGCAGCGGCAACCGATCCGGCATGGCGCTGCAGCAGCTCAAGCGGCTGGGCTTCACCCGGCTGCGCAACCTGGGCGGCGTGTCGCAGGGGCCTGGGCAGGGCTTCCCGATGGCGTGAGGCGGGCCCGGCTTGGGCCTGAGCGGGATCAGCTCCGCAGCTTCAAGATGATCCAGCCGGCGAGCACGCCCACGGCCAGGGCCGCGGCGAGGCCCGCGAGGGCCACCCCCACCTGGCGCAGCCGGCTGGACCGCCGCCGGGGTCGGCGCAGGGCCGGCATGGCCTGCGTGCCCAGCACCCCCGACCCCCCCACCACCTGCGGCACCGCCCGGGGCGGCTCCGGCCAGGCCGACAGATCCTGGCGCAGGGCCGCCAGGGCCACCCCGGCGTCGGCGAAGCGCTCGTCGGGCGACTTGCGCAGCAGGGTGTCGATGAGGTGCTCCAGCGGCGGATCGATGTCGGGCCGGTGCATGCGGATGGGATCGGGCTGACCCTGCACGTGCGCGGCGAGCATCTGGGCGAGGGAGTTCTCGACGAAGGGGCGCCGGCCCGTCAGCAGCTCGTAGAGGGTCACGGCCAGCCCGTACAGGTCGGTGCGGGGCTCCAGCACGCCCATCATGATGGTCTCGGGCGCCATGTACGCGGGGTTGCCGATCACCTGGCCGGTCATGGTGATGGCCGTGGGATCGTCGTCATCGTCGCCCATGTGCTTGGCCAGGCCGAAGCCGGTGAGCCGCACGGTGGGCCGGCCGTCGGCGCGCACGTCCATCACCAGCGCCTCGGGGGTGAGATCGCGGTGCAGCACGTTGGCCTGGTGGGCGGCCTGGAGCGCCATGAGCGTGTGCTCGGCCACCACCCGGCCCGTGGCCAGCGGCAGCGGCCCGAGCTGGGCGAGCTGCTGGCCCAGCGACCCGCCGCGCACGAACTCCAGCGCCATGTACGGCGCGTTGTTCTCGGTGAACCCCGAGTCGTACAGCCGCACGATGTAGTCGCTGCGCAGGCGGCCCCAGGTGGCCACCTCGCGCTGGAACCGTGCGTGATCACTCGGCTTTGTGATGGAGTTATCGGGCAGCACCCGCAGCTCGACCTCGCGCTGCAGGGCGGTCTGCATGGCGCGGAAGGTGCGGCCCGCGCCGCCGCGCCCGGTCAGCTCCTCGATGAGCTCGTACTTGCCGGCGATGCTGTCGCCTACGCCCAGCGGCCGCTTGGCGGGCCCCTCGGTGCCGAGCACATAGAGCAGCGCGCCGTCTTCGGGACAGCGGGTGTGGGTCTCGGGCGGGTAGACCCGCTCACAGAGGGGGCAGATCAGCACGGCGCCACGGTGCCCCGTCCGGCCGCGCTGCGCAAGTTGCCGGCCGAGCGGCCCGAGGCGCTGCAGGCGATGGGCGGGCTCAGAGCGCCACGCACTCGCGCCCGTCGGGTCGCGTGCCCTCGGGGCAGTCCACCGCGGTGCACTGGGGCCCCAGATCGCTGTTCTGACAGGACCAGCGGGTGGCGGTCCCCGCCGGGCAGGCGGCGATGCAGGCCTCGAAGTCCGCGCGCACCACGGCGTGGCACTGGGTGACCTGGTCGATGCAGGCGCTGTTCTCGGCGGGATCCGCCTGCCCGCAGGCGGCGTCGCAGGTGGGCTGCAGGGTGCGCAGATCGTCCCAGCAGCCCACCAGGCAGCCCGTGGGCACGCAGGCGTGCGCGGGCGCGCAGCCCACGACCCGGGGGTTGACGCCGCAGCCGTCGCCGGGCAGCCCCACCACCGAGTCGGGCTGGCCGCACACGGCCACCACCTGCTCAGCGACCGCCGAGCGCGGGGCGTTGCGCTCATCGAACTCGTCGATCTGCCCGTCGCAGTCGTTGTCGTGCAGATCGCAGTCCACGACGTCGGCGGGATCGGGCAGCCAAGAGACGCACTGCACGCCGCCCTGCACGCAGAAGCGGGCGCCCTGGGTGCACAGGCCCAGGCGCGCGGGCACGCCGCAGGGCTCACACTGGCCGGGGAAGTGCTCGTCGACCTGACCGTCGCAGTCGTTGTCGCGGCCGTCGCAGACCTCGTCGGTGCACACCGGCGCCATGTCGACGGGCGGGCCCTGATCCACCGGCACGGCCTGGTCGACGACGGCCTGGTCGAGGGGCGGGGGCGCCAGATCGATCTGCGGCGGCGCCTGGTCGAGCATCGCCAGGTCGAGCCGGGGCTGCGGGGCCTGATCGACCTCGGGATCCGCGTCGCCGGCCACGGCCTGGTCGAGCCCCGCCTCGGGGTCCAGGGCCAGGAAGGGGCTGGGATCGTCGAGCACCAGGCTGCAGCCCGTGGACAGGGCGAGGGCAGCGGCGGCGAGGGTGTGACGGGTGCGGCGCATGGCGCCACCTTCGGTCATGGCAGCGCCGCAGATCAACCGTGGGCGTGCGGGCCGCGCGCCGCCTGGGATCGACGCCCCTCGGCGGCTCGGGGTCCGGCGCCTTGCCTCGCGCGCCCACACGCGGCAAGGTGCGCCGATCCACGCCTCCAGGAGCCGGCCATGTCTGCGTTCACACCCGTCTCGTCCCAGGTCTCGTTCCCCGAAGAGGAGCGCCGCATGCTCGACCTGTGGGCCGAGCGGCGGGTGTTCGAGCGCTCCGTCGAGGACCGGCCCGAGGACGCCCGCTACGTGTTCTACGATGGCCCGCCCTTTGCCACCGGCCTGCCCCACTACGGGCACCTGGTGGCGAGCACCCTCAAGGACATCATGCCGCGCTACTGGACCATGCGCGGCCACCGGGTCGAGCGCCGCTTCGGCTGGGACACCCACGGGCTGCCCATCGAGATGGAGATGGAGAAGCAGCTCGGCCTGAGCGGCCCCACCAGCGTGAAGGCCTACGGCGTCGCCGAGTTCAACGAGGCCTGCCGCGCCAACGTGCTCAAGTACACCGCGGAGTGGGAGCGGGTGATCACCCGCCTGGGCCGCTGGGTGGATTTTGAGAATGATTACAAGACCATGGACGCGTCGTTCATGGAGAGCGTGTGGTGGGTCTTCGACCGGCTGTGGCAAGAGGGGCTGATCTACCAGGACTTCCGGGTGATGCCCTTCTCGTGGCGGCTGAGCACCTCGCTGTCGAACTTCGAGGCCAACCTCGACTACCGCGACGTGCAGGACCCGGCCATCACGGTCACGATGCCGCTGGCCAGCCGCCCCGACACCGCCCTGCTGGTGTGGACCACCACCCCGTGGACCCTGCCGAGCAACCTGGCGGTGGCCGTGGGCACCGACCTCGACTACGTGATCGCCAGCCGCGCCGACGAGGCGGCCCGCTACGTCGTGGCCGCCGCCCTGGCCGAGAAGGTGCTGGGCAAGGGCCACACGGTGCACGAGGCCATCAAGGGCGCGGCCCTGGTGGGCGAGGCCTACACGCCCCTGTTCACCTACTTCGCCGACACCCCGAAGGCCTTCCAGGTGATCGCCGCCGAGCACGTCACCACCGAGGACGGCACCGGGCTGGTGCACATGGCGCCCGACTTCGGTGAAGAGGACTTCAACGCCTGCCGCGCCATCGGCATCGGCGTGCTGCAGAGCGTGGACGACGAGGGCAACTTCGTCGCCGCCATCACCGACTTCGCCGGGCGCAACGTCAAAGAGGCCGACCCGGACATCATCCGGCGCCTGAAGGATGACGGCCGGCTCTTCGCCCGCAGCACCATCCAGCACAGCTACCCCTACTGCTGGCGCAGCGGCACGCCGCTCATCTACAAGGCCGTGCCCGCGCGCTTCGTGCGCGTGACCGCCCTGCGCGAGCGCATGCAGGCCCACAACGCCGAGATCCACTGGGTCCCCGAGGCGGTGGGCCAGAAGCGCTTCGGCAACTGGCTCGCCGACGCCCGCGACTGGAACATCAGCCGCAACCGGTTCTGGGGCACGCCGATCCCCATCTGGCGCTGCGAGGCCTGCGAGCAGGAGACCTGCGTGGGCAGCATCGCGGCGCTGGAGGGCCTCACCGGCGCCACCATCGACGACATCCACCCCCACAAGATCGACCACCTGGTGGCCGCCTGCCCGGCCTGTGGCGGCGAGGCGCGGCGCATCCCGGACGTGTTCGACTGCTGGTTCGAGTCGGGGGCCATGCCCTACGCCCAGGACCACTACCCCTTCGAAGACAAGGCCGCCTTCGAGGCCAACTTCCCGGCGCAGTTCATCGCCGAGGGGCTCGACCAGACCCGCGGCTGGTTCTACACGCTGCTGGTGCTGTCGACGGCGCTGTTCGACAAGCCGCCCTTCAAGAACGTCATCGTCAACGGGCTGGTGCTCGCCGAGGACGGCTCGAAGATGAGCAAGTCCAAGCGCAACTACCCGCCGCCCGACGACGTGCTCGAGAGCCACGGCGCCGACGCGCTGCGCGCCTACCTGATCGACTCGCCCATCGTGCGCGCCGAGCCCCTGCGCTTCAGCGAGAAGGGCGTGCGCGAGGTGGTGCGCACCGTGCTGCTGCCGCTGCGCAACGCGTGGTCGTTCTTCGTGCAGTACGCCAACATCGACGGCTGGTCGCCGGCCGAGGGCCTGCCGGGGGTCGACACCCCGGCCTACGCCGACCGGCCCGAGCTCGACCGCTGGCTGCTGTCGATGCTGCAGAGCCTGGTGCGCGACGTGAACCGCGAGATGGAGGGCTACTTCCTGTACCGCGTGGTGCCGCCGGTGGTGGGCTTCATCGACCACCTCACCAACTGGTACATCCGCCGCAGCCGCCGCCGCTTCTGGCGCAGCGCCGACGAGGTGGGCGGCCTGGCCGACAAGGCGAGCGCGTACGCCACGCTGCACGAGGTGCTGGTCACCTTCGCCCAGGTGCTGGCCCCCGTGCTGCCCTTCATCAGCGAGAGCCTGTACCAGAACCTGGCCGTCGAGCCCGGCGTCAGCGCCCACGACTCGGTGCACCTGTGCGACTACCCCGAGGTGGACGACAGCCGCATCGACACCGCCCTGGAGGCCCAGGTCGAGATCACCCGCCAGGTGGTCACCATGGGCCGCGCCCTGCGCGAGAAGCACAAGCTCAAGACCCGCCAGCCCCTGCGGGAGGTCATCGTGGTGGCCCACGACCCGGCCATGCGCGCGGCGGTGGAGGACCACGCCGAGCTCATCGCCGAGGAGCTCAACGTCAAGCAGGTGATCACCCGGGCCCACGCCGATGAGCTGGCGAGCCTGAGCTTCAAGGCCAACTTCAAGACCCTGGGGCGGCGCTTCGGCAAAGAGATGAAGGCCTGCGCGGCGGCCATCGGCGCCCTGTCGCCCGAGGCCTGGCACAGCCTGCAGGCCGGCGGCAGCGTCGACGTGCTCGGCCAGCCCGTCACCCTGGAGGACGTGCTGGTGCAGCGCACGCCCAAGGCCGACGTGGTCATCGAGACCGAGGGGCCGCTGACGGTGGCCCTGGAGACCGACCTGGATGACGGCCTGCGCCGAGAGGGCCTCGCCCGCGAGCTCACCGCCACCCTCCAGCGGCTGCGCAAGGACCGCGGGTTCGAGGTCACCGACCGCCTGACCGTGGCCCTGAACCCCGGCGACGGCGCCGTGGCCGAGGCCGTGGCCGAGCACAGCGCCTGGATCGCCTGCGAGATCCTGGCGGACCGCTTCGAGGTGGTCGCGGAGACCTCGGCCGACACCCTCGACATCGAGGGCCACGCCGTGGGCGTCATCACCTTCGCCGTGGTGGGCTGAGGCCCCTGCGCCCGGCCCCGGTCAGGGGGTCGGGGGCGTGTCAGCGCCGCCTGCGGGCTGGCTTGGCTGGCTGTCGTCGTGCAGCCGCCGCAGCTCGCTGAAGATCCCCGCCAGCATCCCGAACTCATGGGCGCTCAGGTTGGCGCGATCCAAGATCCGCCGCAGCCGCCGGGCGAAGAGCTCGGGGTTGCGCCCCGGCGGGTAGCCCATGTGCGCCGCCACCTGCTCCACGTGGCTGTAGAACCCCTCGATGGCCTTGCGCGGCGCCCGCAGGGCCTCGGGCGGGCGCACGGGCGGGCCCACCCGCTCGGCGACGGGGCGGGCCAGCTCATAGCCGATGCAGGCCACCGCGTGCCCCAGGTTCATCGACGGCTTCCGGCTGTGGGTCGGCATGTAGACCATCGCCGTGCAGCGGTCGGTCTCCTCGACGGTCAGCCCCGTGCGCTCGTTGCCGAAGAGCACCGCGACGGGGCCCTCGGGCGTGAGGCGATCGGCCAGCCCCTTGGCGGGCCAGCAGGGCGGCGCCAGATCGTCGCGGGTGCGCCGGCTGGTGCCCATCACCTGGGTGAAGGGCTCGAGGGCGTCGTCGAGGTTGCGGTGGAAGCTGAGGTCGATGACGTCGGCGCCGCCGCTGGAGAAGTGGAACAGATCTTCGGGATCGTACTCGTCGAAGGTCACGACCCGCAGGCCGCCCATGCCGTGGTTGGCCACGGCGCGGATGGCGGTGCCGACGTTGCGCACGTCCTGCGGGTTGCAGAGCACGGCGTGCACGCGGCTGGCGATGGCGGCGGGCTGGTCGTCGACGGTGACGGGCTCGGTACGGGGCTTGGACACGGACGCCTCACGGTCGGGGGTCGGGGGTCGGGGGGACCGCGCGGCCGTCGCCAGCGGGCGAGGGCGCGGGGTTCAACAGCCGGTCAGGCGCGGAAGTACTCCCAGAGCACGCCCGCGCCGATGCCAGCCAGGCCGGCGATGAGCAGGCCCAGCCACAGCGGCGCGCGGCGCCGGGGGGGCTCGGCCTGGGGCGGGCTCAGGGCAACGGGCGTGGCCGCGCTGGTGGTGGGCTCCAGGGTGGGCAGGATGGCCGTGGGCGCCACGGGCGCGGCGGCGCCGGTGAGCTCCTCGAGCACGTCCGCCAGGGCGTCGCGCACGGCGCGGGCGTTGGGCGGCCGGTCGTCGGGGTGCTTGGCCAGCAGGCGCATGAGCAGGTTCTCGAGGCTCAGCGGGATCTGCTTCGGGGGGGCCAGCAGCTCGTTGGGCGGCGTGACGTCCCCGTGCAGCACCGCCGACAGGCTCTTGCCGGTGGCCCGGCGCCGGGTCAGCCCCTCGTAGAGCAGCACCCCCAGCGCGTACAGATCGGCCCGCTGATCGATGGCGTCACCGCGGCACTGCTCGGGGGCCATGTAGCGCACGGTGCCGAGCAGCTTGTGCTGCTCGTCGCTGGCGTCGATGTCCATCATCGCCGCGATGCCGAAGTCCACCAGCTTGACCCGGGGCACGCCGTCGCCGCGGGCCTCGAGGAACACGTTGTCGGGCTTCAGATCGCGGTGGACGATGTGCTTGTCGTGGGCGGCGGCCAGGCCCTCGCACATCTGGATCGCGATGGGCAGCAGCCGCCGCGGATCCATGGGGGCCTCGTCCTTGAGCAGCGCCTTGAGCGGCGTGCCCTCCAGCAGCTCCATGGCGATGTAGGCGGTGTCGTCGCCCGCCAGGTCGGTGTCGAACACCGTGACCACGTTGGGGTGGCTCAGCCGGGCGGCGGCGATGGCCTCGTCGCGGAACAGCCGGCGCTGAAGGCTGCTGCGCAGCAGCCGCGGGAACAGCACCTTGAGGGCCACGTCGTCGCCCACCAGCACCCGCCGGGCGCGGAACACCATGCCCATGCCCCCCACGCCCAGCACGTCGAGGATCTCGTACTTGCCGTCGACGGTCTGGCCCAGCCAGTGCTCCGGAGGCCGGGCGCTGCCCACCTGCTGCGCGTCGCACGTTGGACAATGCGTGGCCGACGCCGGGACGGGCGCACCGCATTCCTGGCAGGGCATGTGGGACGTAACGGTCATGGATGGGGTGCTCTAGGTTCCTACCCGCGCGTGATTCTGGCAGTATAGGACGCCCTCTTGAGCCGCGAAAGGAGAGGGGTGGTCGACCACGCTTGCCCCGCGTGCGGCGAAGCCGTCCCCGCGTCATCCACGGCCTGCCCGGCCTGTGGCTACGACGCTGAGCGCACCCGCCCCACGCCCTTCGACGCCGGCACGGTGCTGGAGCAGCGCTACCGCATCGACGACGAGGTCGGGCGCGGCGGCATGGGCGTGGTGTACCGCGGCACCGATCTCACCCTGCAGCGCCCGGTGGCCATCAAGACCCTGATGGCGGCCCACGCCGAGGCCGAGACCATCGACAGCTTCATGCACGAGGCGCGGGCCCTGGCCAGCATCGAGCACCCGCGGGTGGTGCCGGTGTACGCCGTGGGCCGCCACGGCGGCGCCTACTACATGGTGATGAAGTTCATTGAGGGTGAGCCGCTGTCGGACATCCTCAAGGCCGAGGGCGTGCTGGCGCCCGAGCGCCTGCGCCGCGTCCTGCGCGAGAGCCTGGACGCGCTGGGCGCCCTGCACGCCCGCGGGCTGGTGCACCGCGACGTGAAGCCCGGCAACCTGGTGGTCGATCCCCACGGCGGGGTCACGCTGATGGACCTGGGCATCTCCCGCGAGCTGAGCGAGCTGAGCGAGCAGACCAGCACCCAGGCCCTCGGCACCCCGCGCTACATGCCCCCCGAGATGATCCGCAACGCGGCCGAGGACGGCCGCGCG
>JAUHVS010000185.1 GCA_030424955.1 bacterium
GGGCAGGCCGTCGGCCCCACACAGGTAGTCCACGCGGTGGCGCTGCACGTCGCCCACCACCGGGTTCCACACGCTGCCCTTGCCCGGGTAGCCGCCGCCCATGGTCTCGGGGAACGCCTCGCCCGGCCCGGTGAACAGGGTCAGGCCGCCCAGGCGCACGATGTTGACCTCGCTGAGGATCTGCGGCTGGTCGGGCACGTAGCCGTTGCCCCGCCGGTAGGCGTTGTAGACGTTGCGGCGGATGAGCCCGAGCACGAAGGCGCCCAGCTCGAAGGTGCGGTTGTTCACCCGGCTCAGGAAGGGCTGGTGCACGAAGCGCAGCGGCGCCGCCTCGCCCAGGGGCTGCAGGGTGTCGCCGTGCACGGCCTGCAGCACGTGCATGGCCATGCGCTGGCCCAGCGCGTCCATGGCCGCCCAGGTGTGATCCCCCCCGAAGTCGGTGCGATCGGCGTAGTCCTTGGCGCCGCCCCGGCCCGGGTTGATCAGCCCGCCCACGGCCCCCGCGAGGGTGACCGTCACGCCGCCCAGCCCGGGCAGCGCGGGCTTGTCGACCCCGGCCTCGGTGGTCACCGCCGGCAGGCCCTGCTCGATGTAGTGGCGGGTGCTGCCGAAGTAGTCGGCGGTCACGTTCTGGTTGCCCGACCAGCGCACCTCGGCGTGGTTGCCGTAGCTCAGCAGCGTGGCGATGGTCGCGCCGTCATCCGCCGCGGCGAGCCGCAGGATGGGCAGGTTGTCGTCGAAGATGTAGGGCGTTCGGCTGTCGGTGATGGCCATGCCGTCGACCCCGGTCTCCACCACCGTCGCCGACGCCACCGCGGGCTCCAGGTTGGCCACCGCCTCGCGCACCGCGTCCGCGGTCTGCGAGATGATCTGCTCGAACACGTAGGGCTCGCGCCCGGTGCGGGCGGGCAGGCGATCCCCCGGGCCCCACTGGCCCACGGTGTCGGGGCCCTCGTGGTTGTGGGTGCTGCCCACGATCACCAGGTCCACCTCGAGGTCCTCGGTCAGGCGCGCGCGGATGTCGTTGATGTCGTCGTGGAACAGGCCCAGCAGGTCCAGCGACACGAAGGCCACGGTGGTCTGGCCCTTGCGGATCACCGCCACGTTGGCCAGCAGATCGTCGTGGGCGAACTTCGAGGTGCAGCACTCGACGCCCTCGCAGCCGATGCGCTCCGGGGGGCAGTGCAGCGCCGGCCGGCCCGTGCTGAAGCCCGCGAGCCACACGCCCTGCATCCGCCCGTCGCCCTCGCCCTCGTCGGGGCCGGGGTAGCCGGGATCGCCGGCGCACAGGCCGTCGAAGCCGCAGTCGAACCACTGGTCCTCGGTGAAGGGCTCGGCGAAGGTCATCCGCTCCTCCACCAGCCCCGCCGGGTTGGGCTGCTCGAAGCCCACGGGGGTGATGACGCGCCGGGCGGCGCCCGCCAGCAGCGGGCCGTCGGCGTCGGCGCAGCCGGGGGCCCCGGGGCACACCCGGGGCGGCGGGGCCTCGAACCAGCAGATCTTCGCGTCGCCGCCCTCGAGGTCGCGGCAGATCTCGTCGGCGCGGCAGTCGGCCTGGGTCTCGCAGCGGCGGTCGAAGACGCTCGCGCAGCCGCAGCCCACCACCCGCTCCAGCGCGTCGCAGGTGGGGGGCGGCGCGCCGTTGCAGGGATCGGGCGCCATGTCGGGGCCCAGATCGGGCGTGGCGTCGGCCACCCCCTCGTCGGCCATCACCGCCAGGTCCGGCGCCGCGCTGTCCGCGCCGCCGCTGCCCCCGGCCGCCCCGCTGCCCCCGGCCCCGCCGCTGCCCCCGGTCGCCGGCGTGTCGTCGTCACATGCAAACGTCAGCGCTGCGACCAGCAGCGCCAGGCCCGTCCATCGGAACATGCAGTCTCCCCGCGTGTGGCTCCGCACACGGATACCCGCCCCGCTGGCCCACGTTCAACCCGCGGGTCCCCCCCGCCGTCGAAAAGCGCCCGCGCCGGCGGGCGGGGGGCCAGGGCAGGCCGAACAGGGCGTCAGGGCAGGCCGAACAGCCGGCAGGTGTTGGCCCGGCTGGCCGCCCGCAGGGTCGCCACGGGCTCGCCGCGCAGGGCCGCGATGGCCGCGGCGGTGTCGGCCACAAAGGCCGGCTCGCAGCGCTGCCCGCGGTGGGGCACGGGCGCCAGGTAGGGGGCGTCCGTCTCGACGTGCAGGCGGTCCAGGGGGATGTGCGGGATGGCCGCGCGCAGCGCCTTGGCGCTCTTGAAGGTGGCGATGCCCGACAGGCTGATGTCGAAGCCCAGGGCCAGCGCGCGGTCCAGCTCCCGCTGGCCGCCGGTGAAGCAGTGCACCACCCCGCCGGCGGGCAGCCCCACCTCGGCGGTCAGCGCGAAGGCGTCGTCGAAGGCGTCGCGGATGTGCACCACCACCGGCTTGCCCACCTCGCCGGCGGCCTCCAGGTGACGGCGGTACAACACGCGCTGGCGATCACGGTCCCCATGGTCGTAGAAGTCATCGAGGCCGGTCTCACCCACCGCGCGCACCCGCGGATCGGCCCACAGGGCCGTCAGGGCCGGCCAGTCGGCGTCGTCGAACTCATCGACCTGGTGGGGGTGGATGCCCGCCGACGCGAACACCATGTCGTGGGCGTGGGCCATGGCCTGCGCCCGCTGCGAGGAGGCCACGCTGGTGCCAATGCAGATCACCCGCTCCACCCCCGCGGCCCGCGCCCGCGCGAGCACCTCGTCGAGATCGGCCCCGAAGGCGTCGGGGAAGTTCAGGTGGGCGTGGCTGTCGATCAGCGGCGGCAGGGCGTCGGGCGGGGTGCTCATGGCGCGCAGGGTAGCGATGCTGGCCATCGCTTTCACCCCCGGCTGTGAGGGCGAGGCCGAGGTGGATCCCTGCGCGGTGCGCTGCGAGCAGAACGCGCTGGTGACCTGCGACACCGAGGGCGTGGTCATCAAGACCGAGTGCGGCGACCAGCGCTGCGCCAGCGACAGCCCCGTCGCCCAGTGCGTGCCCGCCCTGGCGCTGCCCTGCGATCCCGACGATCCGCCCGCCAGCCGGTGCGAGAACGGCCGCGTGGTGCAGTGCGCGCCGACCGCCGGCTACATCCTCGCCCAGGCGTGCCCGGCGGGGGCCATCTGCGCCGAGGACAGCACCGCCTGCCGCCCCGCGGCGGACGTGGGCTGCGACCGCCGGGTGTGGTCGGTGCTGTGCATCAACGGCGAGCGCTTCGAGTGCAACGGCCGCGGCGAGGTGGTGGTGAGCGCCGCGAGCTGCGCCGAGGCCGGCTGAGGCCCGCCCACCCGATCGGCCGCCACCGCCTCAGCCAAAGACCTCGCGGAAGGCCACCAGGTTCTTCACGTGGCGGCCCGGCGCATACACCGCGAACACCACCTCGTCGAAGGCGTGCCGGAAGGCGTCGCTGCGCAGCGCCCGATCGAAGAGCGGCGCCACCCGGGCGGCGTCGTTGGCGAAGGCGCCGCAGCCCCAGGCCCCCAGCACCAGCCGCCGGTGCCCGTGGGTCGCGGCCACCGCCAGCACCTGGCCGATGCGCCGCTCGAAGGCCGCGTAGAAGGCGGGCCCGTCGGCCGGCTCGCGCTCGAGGTGCAGCCCGTTGGGCGCCGGCGACGTGATGACCGACGCCAGGAACGGCGCGGGCAGCCACGCGCCGCGCTCGGTGGCGAAGAAGGGCACCGCGGGCGACCAGATCAGGTGATCGGTGTAGATCAGCGACCGCTCGCGCCGGTTGGCGGCGTAGTAGTCGGCCTGGCCCAGCAGGCACGGGAACAGCCCCGAGCAGCGGCACAGATCCTCCTCTTGCGCCTTGGCCCCCCGCAGGAAGCCGCCCCCCGGGTTGCGCGCCGACGCGAAGTTGAGCACCGCAGGCGTGGCGCCCTGCGCGGCCAGCCGCTGGGCGGCCACCTGGCTGGTCTCGTCGGTCACGGTCACCCGCACCGGCCCGCCGCCGGGATCGCGGGCCCAGGCCTCGGCCACCCGCAGCGCGGCGACCTCGTCGGGCCGGTAGAGCCGCGTGCCGGCCACCGCGGCCGCCAGCGGCGCCGCGATGCGCACGGGCGCGCCGTCGGGGCCGGGGTAGGCCCCGGCGTCACAGATCTGCAGCACCTGCTGGGCGTCGGCTCGAAGGGACATGGCGCACCTCTTGGGTCAGCTCGTTCGCTGCCCAATAGATATATGCGACACGAATCTTATTCAACTCTTTTGGCCTGCGCGGCCTCGCAGCCCCGGGTCACCGGGGCCCAGCGGGATCGATCAGTAGGCCTGCTGCATGGGCGGCGCCTTGAACCGCGGCCGCTTGTAGGGGTGATCCTTGAGCACCCGCGGGCGCCGCGCCGGCTGGATGGCCTCGGGCACCGGATGCGCCTTCATGGGCGCGGGGCCCGCCTCCGGCTCCGGCTGGACCACGTCGTCGTCGCCCCCGCCCTCGGCTGGGCTTGGGGGGCGCTTGGGCCCCTTCGGGGCGGGCGCCCGGCGCTGCTGCAGGGACGGGCTCATGGGCGCCTGGGTGGGGATCGGCGCCACCCGGGCGCGCAGCGTCTGCACCGCCTCTTCGCGGGTCAGGCCCTGGGACTCCATCAGCTCGCTCACCTTGCCGATGCCGAAGGAGGTGTAGGGCAAGAAGGCCTCGGCGAAGGGCAGCCCGGTGTTCAGGCTGTCGTCCATCTGCGCCACGAGCCGCCGCATCTCGCCCGCCGGATCAGCCACCGATACGCCGCCGCACACGATGTCGGCGTCGAAGCGCAGCGCCGAGCGGGTGTTGCGCTGCGAGAAGGGCACGTCCCGCGAGAGCACCACCACGGTCTTGGTCAGCAGGCGGTCCTCGGCGAGCCAGCTCAGCTCGCCGTCGCCCACCACCCCCGCGAAGGCGGCCGACTGGTTGAGGGCGCGGCCCGCGAAGTCCATCTGCTTCACCAGCGACGTGGCCCACGGCCCCCGCTCGGGCACCAGCAGCACCAGCCGCCCGCCGGTGTTCTCGACGTGCATCACCAGCGAGTCCCAGTCGGGCCGCAGCACCACCGGCGCGCCGGCCACCTCCACCCGCTCCACCTCCAGATCGCGGCCCCGCTCGTCCACCACCGAGGGCGGGCACTGGGCGGCGCTGGCCGCCGAGTAGCTGCCATCCGCCAGCACCGCCACGTCCACGATGAGCACGTACTCGGCCTTCAGCAGCGCGGCCACCAGGGTCTTGAGCCAGTCGGCGTCGGCCAGCCGCAGCTTGGCCTTCGCCAGGCGCTCGCGGGCGAGGGCGAACTCGGGCTCGTCGCCCCCCTCGGCCCTCACATCGGGCAGCTTGGTCTCGACGGCCCGCACGACGCGCTCGGCCGACTTCACGTCGCCGCGCTGCACGTCCAGGTTGGCCAGCGTCGTGCCGTAGTGGATCTCGGCCACCAGATCGCCGTCGGCGCTGGCCTGCGCGTAGCGCGCCGCGGCCTCGGCGTGGGCCTCCTCCAGGTTGTCGAGGTTCTCCTCCAGCCGCACGGCGTTGGCCACGTTGAACCGCGCCTCGGAGCGCGCCGCGTCGCCGCGCATCCACACGCTCAGCAGCGCCAGACACAGCACCGCCACGGCCATGATCCCGCCGGCGGCCACCGCCCAGCGCTTGCGCCGGGCGCGCTCGGCCTCCTCGACGGCCTTGCGGGCCTCCCACGCGCGGGCCTCCTCCAGGAAGCTCAGCTCGGCGGGCGCCAGGCGGCGCTCCTCGGCGATCTGCTCGGCGCGGGCCAGCTCGTTCCAGGTGAGCACCACCGTGCCCGCCTGCTGGGCGGTGTGCACGAAGTCCACCCAGCGCACGAACTCCACCTCGTCGGCGAGCCAGTCCGTCAGCCGCGCCCAGCGGCCGGGCAGCCGGGCGTCGCTGATGCGCCACGCGGGCATGCCGTCGGCCCGGACGCCCGCCCACAGCACCCGGGCGGCCACGAAGGCCTCGATGGGCGAGTCCTCGGGCAGCGAGTCGAGGCCCACCGTGCGCAGCTCGCCGTCGGCGGTGACCAGCCGCAGGCACATGGCCCGCGCCGCCTGCCGGACCTCGTCACTCAGGCCGATGAACACCCGCTCGGCGGCGTCGGCGCTGGTCTGCCCGCTGGCGTGCCCGGAGTAGGCGTAGGCGGCGTGGGTCAAGAAGCCCTGGCGCCGCTGCAGGAACAGCTCCCGCAAGATGGCCTGGAGCGCCGACAGCGGCGTGGCCACCAGCTCCAGATCGTCCAGGATCCGCTCGGCCAGCCCCTCCTCCAGGTTCACGCCCGCCCGATCGGCGGCCGCCAGCATGGCGCGGTGCATGTCCTCGCGGCGCAGCGGCCGCAGCACATAGGTGTCGCCGCGGGCGGCCTGGGGATCGCTCGCCTGGATCGCGAGCAGCACCGTCAGGCCGCCGCCGGCCCGCTGCACCAGCGCGTCCAGCGCCTCGGTGGGCAGCCGCTGGGCGTCATCCAGCACCACCAGCAGGCTGCCGGTGTGGCCGGCGCGCAGGCTGTCGATGGCGGCCAGCACGTCGAGGGTCTCGGTGGCCTCGACCACCGCCACCTGCCACCCGACGCCCAGGGCGCCGCCGCGCACCTCGGGCAGCAGCCCGGCGCGGAGCAGCGACGACTTCCCCGCCCCGCTCGGCCCCGTCACCGTGACCACGGGGTGCTGGCGCAGCCGCTCGACGATGGCCTTCAGATCGGTGTCGCGGCCGAAGAACCAGCCCGCGTCCGCCTCGTCGTAGGCGCGGTGGCCCACGTACGGGTTCTGCACGGGCGACGGCCCCGACACGCTCGACTCATCGAGCACCGGGCGCAGGGCCTCGGCCACCGCGCGGCGCACGGCGTCGTCGTCCGGGGGCGGCTCGCCCACCAGCGCGCGGTGCAGGGTGCCGAACAGATCGCCGTCGTCGCGGGCCACGCGCACCACGGGCGCCTCGGCCAGATCCGCCAGCCGCTCGCCGGCCTGCCCCAGGGCCCGCGGATCGTAGAGCACCACCCGGAAGGTGGATCGGGTGGCCCACCGGGCGGCGTCGGCCCAGCCGCGCCCGGCGTCGGCGGGCACCGACAGCCGCTGGGTGCGCACCGCCAGCCGCCGCAGGGCCACCTCCAGATCCCGCATCGTGGCGACGTCCTGGGGGGCGTGCACCAGCAGCGCGTCGGCGGGGGCCACCGACCGGGTGGGATCGAACGACAGCCGGCTGCGGGCCCCCTCGGAGGGCTCTGAATCAGCCGCCGTCGCGTCGGCGGCGGGCGGATCGGCCACCGCCGGGTGGGCCGCGGGCGGCTCGCTGGCGGGCCCGTCGCCCACCGGCTCCACCGCCAGGGGCGCCTGGGTGATGACCCCCCGCACCCGGGGGGCGTCCGGCGCCGCGCTCGCCGGCCCGACGCCCGCGCCGTGGCCCCCCCGGTGGGTGACCGCGGGCTGACCGTCCACCTGGGTGTCGTCCTCGCCCGCCTCCCCGGGGCCCGCCGCGCGCCCCTGTGGCCCGCCCGCCAGCGAGCGCGTGGCCGTGCCCGCGACGCCGGCCAGGCGCTGCAGCACCTGGGTGAGCGGCTGGTAGACCGGGCTCGCCCCGCCGCGGGCGTCGATGCGCCCGGCCGAGGCCTCGTCGAAGGCCCAGCGCGGCTCGTAGGGGATCAGCAGGGACCAGAAGTCGATCCCTTCGGGCTGCAAGTCATTGAACGCGCTGGCGAACCGGGCCTTGAACCGCGCCAGCTCCTCGGTGGCCCGCACCTCGACCCGGCTGGGCACCACCACGATCTGCAGGGGGCGATCGGCGCGCTGGGCGCGCACCCGGGGCGACGTGAAGTCGGCCAGCGTGCTCGCGGTGCCCTCGACGTTCTGTCGGTTGGCGGCGCACACCGCCACGATCACGTCGGCGAGCTGATAGGCGCACACGCCGCCCATCTCGGTGACGCCCGTGCGGCTGTCCACCAGCACCACGTCGTAGCGCTGCCCCAGCTTGCGCCGCAGCCACTCGAACAGCCGCGAGCCCGCCCAGTTGAAGAAGAAGTCCTGCCAGTCGAAGCGCTGAAGCTCGGTGGCGTAGCGCGACAGGCTCGCCACATCGCCGCGGCGCCCGGCGGGCAGCAGATCCAGCCGCCCGCCGCCCGGCAGCCGGGGATAGATCGGGAACAGGAAGTCATCGAGCCGGGTGAAGGCGTCCTCGGGCCCCGTGCCCGACATCGCCCGCTTGTACGCCAGCAGCAGATCCAGCAGCCCGCCGTGCCGGCGCACCGCGCTGTGATCCACGGGGAAGTACTCTTCGAGCCCGGGCGCCTCCAGGTCGAAGTCGATCATGGCCACGCGCAGCCCCTGGCGGGCCAGGGTGTCGGCCACGTTGGCCATGGCCATCGAGCGGCCGACGCCGCCCTTATAGCTGTAGAACGTAAAGATCACGCGGCGACTCTCGGGCGACCTGGCTGTGGCACGATCCACGGGCGAACCCCGTGGCCGATCTACCCAGACCCTACCACCCCCAGCGGCCGGCGGGAGAGGGACGGCGCGGGGGTCGCGGCCCGAGGGCCACCCGGGCGCCTGCGGCAGCCCCCATCGAGCTCAGAGGAAGCGGCCCACCGCCCAGCCCAGGGCGAACAGCAGCGCGCCGCCCGCCGCGAGGGGCCAGCGCGGCCGCGGCGCGGGGGCGCTGGGGGGGGCGCCGTGGACCTGCACCCCCGGCAGGGTCACCGCCGGCAGGGGCGACGGGCTCGGCGTCACAGGGTCGCCCACCGTGGGCTCGGGCCGCGCCGCGGTCAGGGCCACCCGCATCGCCACCGCGCTCTCGAAGCGCGCCTCCGGCGCCTTGGCCAGCGCCCGGTGCACCCAGGCGGCCAGGGGCTCGGGGACGCCGGGCAGCGGCGGCGGCGGCGTCTCCAGGTGCGCGAGCAGCACGGCGTCGGGGTCGTCACCCGGGAAGGGCGGCCGGCCCGTCAGCATCTCGAAGGCCACGCCACCCAGGGCGTACAGGTCGGCCCGCCCGTCCACCGGCGCGCGGCGGATCTGCTCGGGCGCCATGTAGCGCGGCGTGCCGGCGATGCCGTCCGACAGATCCACCCCGGGCCCCGGGGTCATGCCCACCGTCCCCAGCGGGGCGTGGGCCACCCGGGCGATGCCGAAGTCGAGGATGCACAGCCGCTCCGGGCCCTCGCCCTGCGCCAAGAACAGGTTGTCGGGCTTGAGATCGCAGTGCACCACCCGCCTGGCGTGGGCGTGGCTGAGGGCGTCCAGGGCCTGATCCAGCAGCCGCACCGCGTCGGCGACGGGCAGCGGCCAAGCACCTGCTGGGTACCGGCGGCATCTACGAAGTGAACGTGCCC
>JAUHVS010000186.1 GCA_030424955.1 bacterium
CTAGGGCGCCGTGGCCGAGGTGTGCAACGGGCTGGACGACGACTGCGACGGCACCACCGACGAGGGCACGCCCGGCACCGGGCTGGCCTGCGTCGGTGGGCAGGGCATCTGCCGGGGGGACGGGGTCACGGCCTGCCTCGCGGGGCGGCTGGGCTGCGCCGTGCCCGATCTGAGCCGCGACGAGACCTGCAACGGCCTGGACGATGACTGCGACGGCACCACCGACGAGGCGCCCGTGGACGCCGGCGCGGGCTGCACGGCCGGCGCCGGGATCTGCGCGCGGGTCGGCGAGCGGGTGTGTGTCGACGGCGCGCTGGCCTGCGACGCCGAGCCCGGCCCGGCCGCGGCCGAGGTGTGCAACACCAGCGACGACGACTGCGACGGCAACGTGGACGAGGGCCTGGGCACGGTGTCCTGCGGGCTAGGCCTGTGCCAGCGGGATCTGGCGGCGTGCGTCGACGGGGAGCCGCCCTTCTGCGCCCCCAACCAGGGCGCGGTGGCCGAGCGCTGCAACGGCGCCGACGACGACTGCGACGGCACCGTCGACGAGGACAGCGCCCAGGTGGGCGCGGTGTGCTTCGTGGGCGTGGGCGCCTGCCGCGCCCTCGGGGGCCTGGCCTGCCAGGACGGCGTGCTGGCGTGCGCGGCGGATCCGGCGGCGCCCATCGCGGAGCTGTGCAACGGGGTCGACGACGACTGCGACGGCCGCATCGACGAGGACTTCGGCGCGGGCCAGCGCTGCCAGACCGGGGTGGGCGACTGCCGGGTGCTGGGCCGGGTGCTCTGCCAGCCCGACGGCACGGCGAGCTGTGTCGCCAACGTGCCGCCGCCGGGGGTCGAGACCTGCAACGGCTTCGACGAGGACTGCGACGGCCGCGTGGATGAGGGCCTGGACAATCAGGGGGGCTGCGACACCGGCGTGCCCGGCGTCTGCGGCGCGGGCGCGCTCGCTTGCGTCGACGCGCGGTCGGTGTGCCTGCCCGCCGCGGTGGCCGCCGACGAGATCTGCGACGGCCTCGACAATGACTGCGACGGCGGCACCGACGAGGGCCTGGGCACGGTGGCCTGTGGCCAGGGCGCCTGCGCGCAGGAGGGGCCCGCCTGTGTCGCGGGCGCGCTCGTGGTCTGCGATCCGCTGGCGGGCGCGGGCCCGGAGCGCTGCAACGGCGTCGATGACGACTGCAACGGCGTGGTGGATGACGATCCGGCCGAGGTGGGCGACGCCTGCGACGTGGGCCAGGGCGCCTGCGGCCGGGTGGGCGCGCTGGCCTGTGTGGACGGCCAGCCGGTGTGCGACGTGGCGCCCGGGGCGCCGCAGGCCGAGCGCTGCAACGGCGAAGACGACGACTGCGACGGCGTGCTCGACGAAGACCCCATCGAGACGGCCAGCCAGTGCAGCGCCGGCGCGGGCGTCTGCCGCCGCGAGGCCTTCGTGGTGTGCGAGCAGGGCGCGACCCGCTGCCCGGCCGTGGCGGGCCCGCCCGCCGGCGACGAGGTGTGCAACGGCGTCGATGACGACTGCGACGGCACCACCGACGAGGGCTTCGGCGCGCAGCTCTGCGGCGTGGGCCGCTGCCAGCGCGAGATCGCCAACTGCGACGGGGGCGCGCCGCCGGCGTGCGATCCGTTGGCGGGCGCGGTGCCGGAGTCCTGCAACGGTGAGGACGACGACTGCGACGGCCAGATCGACGAGGACGCGCCCGGGGTCGGCGTGGCCTGCGGCGAGGGCGTGGGCGCCTGCCGCCGCGAGGGCGTCACCCGCTGCGTGGCCGGGGGCCTGCGCTGCGACGCCGCGCCCGGCGCGCCCGGCGCCGAGGTGTGCGACGGCCGCGACAACGACTGCGACGGCACCTCGGACGAGGCGCCGGTGGACGCTGGCGGCGCCTGCACGGCGGGGGCGGGCGTCTGCGCCCGCAACGGCTTCGTGCAGTGCGTGCTGGGCCGGGCGCAGTGCGACGCGGCGCCTGGGGTCGCGGCGGTGGAGCTCTGCAACGGGCTCGACGACGACTGCGACGGCGCCGTGGACGAGGCCCTGGGCGTGACCGCCTGCGGCCTGGGCGTGTGCCGCCGCGAGGTGGCCGCCTGCGACGGCGGCCTGCCCGTGGCCTGCGATCCCCTGGCGGGGGCGCAGGACGAGATCTGCAACGGCGCCGATGACGACTGCGACGGCGCCCTGGACGAGGACCTGGGGGTGCTCGAGTGCGGGGTGGGCGTCTGCGCGCGGGCGCTGCCCCGCTGCCAGGCGGGGGTCATCGCCCAGTGCGACGCCTTCGAGGGCGCGGGCCCCGAGGCCTGCGACGGGCTCGACAACGACTGCGATGGCACCAGCGACGAGCTGCCCCTGGGCGATCGCGAGCCCTGCGTGGACGGGGTGGGCGAGTGCCAGGCCCTGGGCACCCAGTTCTGCATCGCGGGCGCGCTGGTGTGCGACGCCGAGGCCACGGGCCCCAGCGAGGAGATCTGCGACGGCCGCGACAACGACTGCGACGGCACCGTGGACGAGGCGCCGGTGGATGACGACCAGCCCTGCACCTCGGGCATCGGGCAGTGCGCCCGCGAGGCCCGCACGGCCTGTGTCGATGGCTTCCTGGTGTGCCCGGCCGTGCCCGGGCCGCCCGCCGTGGAGCAGTGCAACCTGCTGGACGACGACTGCGACTTCCGCGCCGACGAGGACGGCCCCGACTGCAACGGCAACGGGTTCGGCGACGCCTGCGACATCGCGAGCGGCCGGGTGGGGGACTGCAACGCCAACGGCATCCCCGACACCTGCGACATCGACGCGGGGCGCAGCGGGGACTGCAACAACGACCAGATCCCCGATGAGTGCAACGACTGGGGCTGCGACTACGACGTCACCCCGCCGGTGGTCGAGGTGGTGGTGGTGGTGGCCGCGGTGGTCGAGGGCGGCACCCTGGAGGTGCGGCTGGCCGCCGAGGACAACCTGGGCGTGGTGAACCGCGGCCTGCTGCGCGACGGGGTGCCCATCGCCCTGAACGCCGAGGACATCGCGCAGGTGACCTTCCCGCAGGCGGGGCGCTCGGTGCTGCGGGGCTACGCCATCGACGCGGCCGGCAACCAGACCAACAGCGAGCTGACGGTGCGCGTGCTGCGCCCGCTCGGGGACGCGGTGCCGCCGCCGAGCCGGGACCCGGCGGTGTACGCCATGTGCAACCCCAACCGGGTGTGCCCGGTGACGCGGGTCGCGACCCGGGTCATCGAGACCACCCCGGGCACGGCGGTGCTGCTGGACGCCGGCCCGACCACAGACGCCGTGGGCTACCGCTGGACCCTGGGCGCGGCCCCGGCGCCGGTGGGCATCGTCGAGGCGTTCCCGGGGGACCCCGACCTGGGGGGCCCCGAGGACGATCCCGCCACCCCCACCGCCGAGATCGCCGTGCCGGTGGCCGGCCGCTACGAGGTGTGGCTGATGGCCGAGGGGGCCAACGGCTTGACCAGCCCCAGCGTGGACTGCCCGAGCGCGGCCGGCGTCGTGATCCTGGCGCGGGCCGAGGCCCCTGTGCGCGGCGCGGACAGCGGCTGTGATCCGACTGGGGCCCGCGACCGCTGCGCCCCTGAGCTGGTGTGCCGGCCCGAGGCCGCGGACGACGGCCTGGGCGTGTGTGCGCCCCAGTGGGTCACCTATGGCGAGCGTGAGCCCGAC
The DNA here is from genome assembly GCA_030424955.1 of bacterium. Lineage (GTDB taxonomy): Bacteria > Myxococcota_A > Bradymonadia > UBA7976 > UBA1532 > JACKDL01. The sequence continues at coordinate 3,662 of JAUHVS010000186.1, forward strand.
AACAGCGCCAACGATCTCACGACGCTGCTCGAGGGGCCGCACCGCCAGGCGGTGGGGCGGCTGGATCCCTGCGGGGGCGACGTGCGGGACCTGTACGGGCTGATCCTCGATCGCGCCGGGCTGTTCACCGTCGAGGTCACCGACGTCGACGGCCTGTGCGCCGGCGACACGCGGCTGACCCAGCTCGACACCCGCATCCTCGAGACCCAGGGGCTGGCCGCCGCGCTGGCGCAGCCCATCGCGCAGGATCTCAACAGCGGGCCCGGGCGGTGCAGCGCGCTGCAGCTCGATCAGGGCAACCCGGCGCTCTATGTGTTCATGGTCGAGACCACGCGGGTGGACTTCGCCTTCGACTACGCCCTGCGGGTCATCGAGAAGATGCCCGATGAGTTCCCGTGCGACCCGCTGGGCATCGACAGCCGCTGCCGCGCCCCCGCGACCTGCGTGGACGCCGACGGGGATGGCGAGGGGACCTGCCTGCGCTGAGGGCCGAGCGGGGCGATCGCAGCGCAACCCGCTTGTCCCCCCGGTGAGCCGGGTGTTACCAATCGATCAGCCGGTCAGTCTTGGCTGGCTCATCGCAACGGGAACAGGGACAACGCATGAACAAGTTCATTGCAGGTGCGCTCGCGGGCGCCATGGTTTTGGCGGGCGGGGCCGGGGTCGCGCTGGCCAAGTACGGCGCGGCCGGCTGTGGCCTCGGGACCTTGGTCTTCGATGGCAACACCAAGGGCAAGCAGATCCTGGCGGCGACCACCAACGGCACCTTCGCGAGCCAGACCTTCGGCATCACGTCGGGCACGTCGAACTGCACGACGGGCGGCACGGTGAAGGCCGACCGCGAGCAGGAGGCCTTCGTCGAGGCCAACTTCGAGAGCCTGCAGCGCGACCTGGCCTCGGGCCAGGGCGAGTACCTGGCGGCCTTCTCGGGCCTGCTGGGCTGCGACGGGGCGGCGGCGCCGGCCCTCGCGAGCTTCGCGCAGGACAACTTCGAGCACTTCGCCGGGCCCGAGTCGAGCCCCTTCACCATGCTCTACGGCATGAAGACTGGCATGGCGCAGCACCCGGTGCTGAGCCAGTGCACCCGGATCTGAGGGGGATCGACATGACCAACTTGAAGACCAAGCTCATCGCCCTCGCCGCCGGCAGCCTCGTGATGGCCTTCGGCTCGACCGCCCTCGCCAACTACGGTATGGCCGGCTGTGGCCTGGGGACCTTCGTGTTCACCTCGAACACCAAGGGCTCGCAGATCCTGGCGGCCACCACCAACGGCACCTTCTACAGCCAGACCTTCGGCATCACGTCGGGCACGTCGAACTGCACGACGGGCGGCACGGTGAAGGCCGACCGCGAGCAGGAGGCCTTCGTCGAGGCCAACTTCGAGAGCCTGCAGCGCGACCTGGCCGCCGGCCAGGGCGAGTACTTCGTGGCCTTCGCGGGCCTGCTGGGCTGCAGCGAGGACGCCACGCCGGCGCTCGCGAGCTTCGCGCAGGAGAACTTCGAGCAGTTCTCGGGCCCCGAGGCCAGCCCCCGCGGCATGCTCTACAGCGTGAAGACCGGCATGTCGATGCACCCCGCGCTGCGCAACAGCTGCAGCCGCATCTAGCCGGCTGGCGGATCGGCGCGGCCGCGCCCCGGGCGCGCCGCGCCGATCATCCCCGCTGAGCCGACGGCCCCTGGCGCCCCACCGCACGGTGAGGCCAAGGGGTCGACCCGGCTGACCCACCGACGCTGACCCTCCAGGACGACATCGGACCCATGCTGATCACGTTGTGGCTGTGGGGCGCCCTGGCGGCGCCGCCCGTGGCACCCCCTGCGGCGACCCCCGCAGCGGCCGTCGACACGTCGCAGGCCAGCGCCGACACCGCGGCGGTCTACCGCAACGCGGGGCCCACCACCCCCGAGGGCGTCGCCTACGCCAACGCGCTGGTGGCCCAGGCTCAGGCGGCCGGGCTGCATGAGGCCCCCGAGTGGCACGCGCTCATGCACTACCGCGACGAGTGGATCACCGGCATCGAGAGCGAGGCCGACGGCCCCGGGTTCTACTTCGCGCCCACGGGGGCGACGGAGCCCGAGGCTGAGCTGGCCGCCACGATCCGGGCGTTCTTGGTGCCTGCGGTGGTCGGGCCCACCGCCGCCGATGAGATCGCGCCCCCCGCCGAGCGCCACCCGCAGTGCAACTTCCCGGCGCGCTTCGCCTGGCTGAACGAGCGGCTGGGGTTCGACCCCGCGCGCCTGCCCACGCAGCCCTGCCCCAACTACACCCTGTGGCGAAAGCGCATCGGGGCGAAGGGGCTCACGCTGGTGTTCGCCGACGCCTACCTGAACAACCCCGCCAGCATGTACGGCCACACCTTCCTGCGCCTCGACAAGGGCTCGCCGCTGCTGAGCTACGCCGTGAACTACTCGGCGGACGCGTGGACCACCAACGGCCTGCTCTTCGCGGTGCTCGGCATGTTCGGGGGCTTCGACGGCTTCTTCTCGACCACGCCCTATTATTTGAAGGTGCAGGAGTACAACAACGTGGAGTCGCGGGATCTGTGGGAGTACCCGCTGACCGTGACCCCCGCGGAGCTGGACCGGCTGGTGGCCCACGCCTGGGAGATGGGCACCACCCACTTCGACTACTTCTTCTTCAGCGAGAACTGCAGCTACATGCTGCTGACGCTGCTCGACGCCATGCGGCCCAGCCTGCGGCTCGCCGACGACTTCGAGTGGTGGGTGATCCCCACCGACACCCTGCGCTCGGTGCTGCGGCGGCCCGGCCTGGTGGGTGAGCGGCGCTGGCGCCCGGCCCACCGCAGCCAGCTCATCGCCCACCGCGACGCCCTGTCGGCCGCCGACCGGGACCGCGCCGAGGCCGTGGCCGAGGGGGATCTGGCCGCTGTGGACGGGCTGGCGCCCGAGCGCCAGGCGCGGGTGCTCGAGACGGGCCACCTGCTGATGCGCTGGCGCGAGGGCTACACCCGCAAAGAGGACGCCGGATGGAAAGCGCAGGAGCGGGCGCTGCTCCGCGCCCGGGCGGCGCTGAAGGTGCGCCTGGCACCGCTCGACAGCGCGCCCCGCATGGCCCCACCCGAGGCAGGACACCCCACCACCCGCGCAGCCATCGGCGGCGGGATCAGCGACCGCGGGGCCCACACCCGGCTGCAGGTGCGCTTCGCGCTGCACGATCTGCTCGACGACGAGACGGGCTACCCGGCGGCCAGCCACCTGGAGAAGTTCGACCTGCGGCTGCGCTGGGACGGCTCGTCCAGCCGGGACGGCGCCACGCTGCCCTACATCGAGCAGCTCGATCTGGTGGACATCCTGAGCGTCACCCCCTACGAGCGGTGGCTGTTCAAGCCGTCCTGGCACGCGCGGCTGGCGGTGGACGAGGCCGTGGATCTGGGCTGCGCCGGCTGGGACTGCCTGACCCTGGCCGGGCGCCTGGGCGGCGGCCTGTCCTTCGGGGCGGGCCCGGTGTCGCCGTTCTATGTGATGGCCGCGACCCACCTGCGCGCCTTCGGGCCCCTGCAGTCCTATGGCCTCGCGGGCGTGGGCGGCATGGCCGGCGCGCGGCTGACGGCCGGCCCCTGGCGGGTGCTGGCCGAGGGCGAGGCCTTCTACGACGTGCTGGGCCACGAGACGGGGCTGAAGTGGACCGCGCGGCTGGGGCAGAGCCTGTCGCTCACCCCCGGCTTCGCGCTGCGGCTCGACACCCTGCTGGGCAACGGCGACCGCTACGAGGCGGGGCTGCTGGGCCTGATCTACTTCTGAGCTGGGGTCGCGGCGCCCGCACGGACGGGGCCGCGGGGCCCAGCGGCGGGGCTGAGGTCGTCAGCGGTCTGTCTGGAGAGAGGGCGGCCCGGGGCGGGGGGGCGCGTTCTGGCCGGGTGACCAGTCCCCCCGCCCCGAGCGGAGGAAGGGGGGGCGCGGCCTGCGTCGGGGCAGCCGCGCCCGGGGGGCTCAGCGCGCGCGGCGCCGGCGGACCAGGCCCAGCAGGCCGAGCAGCAGCCAGGCCAGGCCGGGGGCGTCGCCGCTCGGGCTGGCGGAGCAGCCGCTGATGCTGGAGCCACCCACGGTCATGTCGGGGCTGGCCGGGTTGCTGCCGCGGCGCAGCTCGTCCGCGTCGCTGATGCCGTCGCCGTCGGTGTCCACCACGTGCGGGTCGGTGCCGGTGGTGCGCTCCTCGGCGTCGGTGAGGCCGTCGCCGTCGGTGTCGGCCAGGGTCGGGTCCGTCTCGCTGTAGTCGCCGTTGAAGGGCTCGAACCGGCTCAGGTCGGTGTCGGCGCCCACGTCGTCGGTGCCACGGCCCGCCTCGGCGCCGTCGCCCAGGCCGTCGCCGTCGGTGTCCTCGAGCATCGGGTTGGTGCCCAGCTCGTGGAGCTCCTCGCCGTCGCTCAGGCCGTCGTCGTCGCTGTCGGCGTCCATCGGATCGGTGCCCTGGCGAGCCTCTTCGTCGGCGCTCAGGCCGTCGTTGTCGGCGTCGTCGTCGCACAGGTCGCCCTCGCCGTCGCCGTCGTGGTCGCCCTGGTCCGGGTTGGCCACCATCGCGCAGTTGTCGAGGTCGTCCGAGTAGCCGTCGCCGTCGCGGTCCGCCTCGCAGGCGTCGCCGATGCCGTCGCGGTCACCGTCGGTCTGCATCGGGTCGGCCACGCGGGGGCACAGGTCGTCTTCGTCGGCCACGCCGTCGCCGTCCACGTCGAGGTCGCAGGCGTCGCCCACGCCGTCACCGTCCAGGTCGAGCTGGTCGGGGTTGGCCAGCCGCGGGCAGCTGTCCATGTCGTCCTGCACGCCGTCGTTGTCGTCGTCGGGGTCGCAGACGTCGCCGCGGCCGTCGGCGTCGAGGTCGATCTGGCTGGCGTCGGCGTCCGTCGGGCAGTTGTCGTCCACGTCGGCCACGCCGTCGTTGTCGTCGTCGGGGTCGCAGGGGTCGTTGACGCCGTCGCCGTCGCGGTCCATCTGCACCGGGTCGGCCATGGTCGGGCAGCCGTCCATGTCGTCGGCCACGCCGTCGCCGTCCTGGTCGCCGTCGCAGGCGTCGCCCACGCCGTCGCCGTCCAGGTCGGCCTGCGCCGGATCGTGCACCAGCGGGCAGCCGTCCTGGTCGTCGGGCACCATGTCGTTGTCGTCGTCGGGGTCACAGGCGTCGCCCATGCCGTCGCCGTCGGCGTCGGCCTGCAGCGCGTCGGCGGTCTCGGGGCAGCGATCCGCGCCGTCCTCCACGCCGTCGCCGTCGTCGTCGTCGTCGCAGGTGTCGCCCTCGCCGTCGCCGTCCAGGTCGGCCTGCTCGGCGTTCGCGGCGTCGGGGCAGTTGTCGTCTTCGTCGGCCACGCCGTCGCCATCGCGGTCGCCGTCACAGGCGTCGCCGATGCCGTCGTCGTCGCTGTCGGTCTGGTCGGGGTCGGCCACCAGGGCGCAGACGTCGTCGGCGTCCATCACGCCGTCGTTGTCGTCGTCCAGGTCGCAGACGTCGCCGCGGCCGTCGCTGTCGGTGTCCACCTGGGCCGGATCGGCCACCATCGGGCAGTCGTCGCGGTCGTCGGGGACCTGGTCGCCGTCGTCGTCGTCGTCGCAGGCGTCGCCGATGCCG
>JAUHVS010000187.1 GCA_030424955.1 bacterium
GACCCCCAAGGCCTTCAAGGCGCTGTACAAGAAGTTCGTCGCGCAGGGCGCCACCGCCCTGACCGCGCCCCCCGAGTTCGGCGGCTTCGGCGCCCCCCACACCCTGGGCGTGCTGCAGACCGAGTTCGCCACCGCCACCAACAAGAGCTTCTCGATGTGCCCCGGGCTCACCCACGGCCTCATCGACGCCCTGCTGAACCACGGGTCCGACGCCCAGAAGGCCGAGTACCTGCCCAAGCTCATCAGCGGCGAGTGGTCGGGCACCATGTGCCTCACCGAGCCCCAGGCCGGCACCGACCTGGGCCTGTGCAGCACCAAGGCGGTCCCCAAGGACAACGGCGCCTACACCCTCAACGGCACCAAGATCTGGATCACCTTCGGCGAGCACGACCTCACCGAGAACATCGTGCACCTGGTGCTCGCCCGCCTGCCCGACGCCCCCGAGGGCATCAAGGGCATCAGCACCTTCCTGGTGCCGAAGGTGCTGGCCGACGGCACCCGCAACGGCGTGATGTGCGGCGGCCTCGAGCACAAGATGGGCATCCACGCGTCGCCCACCTGCGTGATCAACTTCGACAACGCCGAGGGCTACCTCGTGGGCGAGCCCAACAAGGGCATGCGCACCATGTTCATCATGATGAACGCGGCCCGCCTGTTCGTGGGCATGGAGGGCATCGCGCTGGGCGAGGTGGCCTACCAGACCGCCCTGGCCTTCGCGAAGGACCGCCGCCAGAGCCGCGCCCTCGACAAGAACAAGATCGACGCCGCCCACGGCGCCGACAACATCCTCGTGCACCCCGACGTGCGCCGCATGCTGGCCAACGTGAAGGTGACCAACGAGGGCATGCGCGCCCTGGCCTACTGGGCCGCCATGCAGATCGACGTCGCGCACCACCACCCCGACGCCGAGGCCCGCCAGCTGGCCGACGACTTCGTCGCCCTGCTCACGCCCATCATCAAGAGCTACGGCACCGAGCGCGGCTTCGAGAACATCAGCGAGGCCATGCAGGTCATGGGCGGCGCCGGCTACACCACCGACTGGTCCGTCGAGCAGTACCTGCGCGACGCCCGCATCGGCATGGTCTACGAGGGCACCAACCACATCCAGGCCCTCGACCTGGTGGGCCGCAAGCTGCCGAAGGGCGGCGGCCGGCTCTACAAGAACTTCTCGAAGCACATCTACCGCTTCATCAAGGCCAACGCCGATGACGCGGCCATGGCCGAGTTCATCAAGCCCCTCGAGACGGCGCTGAACAGCCTGAACGAGACCACGATGATGCTGGGCATGAAGGGCATGCAGGACCCCGAGGAGGCCGGCGCGGGCGCGTCGAACTACCTCAACATCTTCGCGCTCACCGCCATCGCGTGGGTGTGGGCCGTGCAGGCCAAGGCGTGCATGGCGCAGGAGACCCGCTTCGCCCGCGCGAAGGTCAAGAGCGCGCGCTACTACTTCAGCAACATCCTGCCCGAGACCCACTCGCTGCTCGCGATCATGAAGGCCGGCAAGGCCAACATGATGGCCTTCGAGGTCGACGAGTTCTGATCCCGGGCCGGCGCGCGCGCGCCGCCCTGCCGCGCTCGCCCCCCGGGCGCGGCCCCCTGCCCCCCCAGATCGAGCCGTACACGCCCGGTAACGCATCGCGTCAATCCAGGGCTGGCGCCCGCGGCCCGCACGGGCCATGCTCCGCCCACGACGGATCATGGAGGCCCCCATGCCCACCCTCTCCGAGGCCGGCCAGGCGCTGCTGCTGGCCAAGGCCGATGACCTGCGCGCCCGCTACGCCGCCTTCTGCGACCGCAAGCTCGCCCTCGACATGACCCGCGGCAAGCCGGCCACCGACCAGCTCGATCTGGCCAACGCCATGCTCACCTGCGTGGACGCCGACGCCGTGCGGGCCGCCGAGGGCCCCGACGCCCGCAACTACGGCGGCGTGGACGGGCTGCCCGCCGTCAAGGCGCTGATGGCCGACTACCTGGGCGTGCGCGCTGAGCAGGTGGTCATCGGCGGCAACGCCAGCCTGACCCTCATGCACGACTGCCTCGTGCGGGCCCTCACCCACGGGGTGCCCGGCGGCGCCGGCCCCTGGTTCGGCCAGCCCGTCAAGTGGATCTGCCCGGCGCCGGGCTACGACCGGCACTTCAAGATCCTCGCCCACTTCGGCGTCGAGATGATCACCGTCGACATGGGCCCCGATGGCCCCGACATGGACGCGGTCGAGGCCCTGGTGGCCAAGGACGCGCACATCAAGGGCATGTGGCTGGTGCCGCGCTACAGCAACCCCACGGGGGCCACCTGCAGCGACGCCGTCGTGCAGCGGCTGGTGCGCATGCCCACGGCGGCCTCGGACTTCCGCATCTTCGCCGATGACGCCTACGCCGAGCACCACCTGGTCGACAGCCCCACCCCGCGCACCAACCTGCTCGCCGCGGCCGAGGCCGCCGGCACGGCCGACCGGGTGCTGCTCTTCGGCAGCACCTCGAAGATCAGCTTCGCGGGGGCGGGCATCTGCGCCTTCGCGGGCAGCGCGGCCAACGTGACGTGGCTCACCGGCCACCTGAGCCTGCAGACCATCGGGCCCGACAAGCTCAACCAGCTGCGCCACCTGGTGTTCTTCAAGGACGCCGCGGGCATCCGCGCCCACATGGCGAAGCACGCGGCCCTGCTGCGGCCCAAGTTCGACACGGTGCTCGACTGCCTCGAGCGTGAGATCAGCGGCATCGCCGAGTGGACCCGCCCCGAGGGGGGCTACTTCATCAGCGTCGACACCCCGGACGGCTGCGCGGCGCGCACGGTGGCGCTGGCGGCCCGCGCCGGGGTCAAGCTGACGCCGGCCGGGGCCACCTTCCCCCACGACCATGACCCCAACGACCGCAACATCCGGCTGTCGCCGAGCCTGCCGCCGCCCGCCGAGCTGGCGGTCGCGGCCGAGCTGTTCGCGGTGTGTGTGCAGCTCGCAGCGCTGGAGCGCCTGGAGCGCGGCCGCTCCCCCGAGTAGCGGCCGGCGGAGGCTCCGGCCCGGCCTCAGCCCGGCCAGGCCCCAAACGCGCCGAGCTGATGGAAGTCGGGCTGCGCGCCGCCCGCGGGGCGCCACGCGAGGTACTGCCGCCCCTCACCCTGGCCGTGGATCGCGAAGGCGTTGAGGCGGTCGCAGCCCGGCGGCAGCCAGGCCCAGGGCACGGCCGCGACGCCCTGCCAGCGGCCCCCCAGCCGCCGCACGCGGTACGCCAGCGGGTGGCCCTGGCGCTCCACCTGGCGCACGCCCGCCAGCGACAGCACCAGCCAGTGCCCGTGGGGGCTGAGCTCCACCTCGAGGTAGCGGTGGTCCGCCCCCAGCAGCATCAGCTCCACCACCTCGTACCCCCACAGCCCCGGGGTGCTGGCCGGCGGGCCCGGCGGCGGCGGATCGCCGTGCCAGGGCGCGTCCACCTCCACCGCGAGGTGCTCGGCCAGCGCGCGCACGGTGACGGTCACCTGCGCCGCCGGCGGCACCGGCTGGTGGGCCCACGTCCGCTCAATGACGAGGGTCGCGGTGCCGGTCAGCGGGGGCATCGGCGGGCTCACTCCACCGACACGCTGTAGACGAAGGTGGTCTTCGGCGCCCGGCGCCAGCGGGCCTGGATCTCGTCGCGGCGGGTGGCGAGGGCATCCTTGGCGTCCACGTAGCGGGCCTTGATCGCCTCGGCGTCGGCCTTGTCGCCCGTGGCCTTGATGCGCGCCACCCGCGCCATCAGGGTCTCGACGGCGGGGGCCAGCTTCTCGAAGTCGACCCCGTAGCAGCCGGTGTCCTCGCCGTTGGCCGCCTTGGCGGCCTCGCGCCACACCAGCACGCCGGCGTCGGTCAGCGTGCCGATCTGCATCGTCGCGAGCTGCGGGTAGGGCCGCACGCGCCCCTCCCCCGTGTACAGCCCGTTGCTCTGCTGGCCCATCGCCCACAGCAGGCTGCGCACGTGGGCCTGGTTGGCCAGGGTGCGGTCGATGACCTTGCGGGCGGCGAGCCACTCCGTGAAGTACAGCGCCGCGGTCTGGGCCTTGAACTCCTCCAGCGTCGCCGCCAGGGGGCCGCCGAAGACCTCGCCGTCCTTCTTGCCGTCCACCGCGTAGTCGTGGGCGGGGCCCAGGTTGTGGGCGGCCTCGTGCAGCACGGTGCCGAGCACGTCGGGGCCATCGTCCACGCTGAAGTGGGCCATGGCGTCGGCGCACAGCACGCTCTCGGCCTTCTGGCGGAACAGCCGCTTGCTGTCGGCGTCGGTGTACAGGTTGGTCATGGCCACGGTGCGCCCGCGGCCCTCGTTGGCCACGGGGCCCCAGTTGGGCAGGCTCTGGCCGATGGTCGCGCCGAAGGCGTTGCGGTCGTCGCCCGCGTTCAGCGCGATGTGGATGAAGTCAGGCAGGTGGAAGTCCACCGTGCGCGCCACGTACGGCGCCCCGGCCAGGGCCGCCAGCGCCTTCTCCATGTCGCCCTTGAGCGGATCGAGGGTGTCCTGCCACTTCAGCGAGCCCTGGTCGATGCGCGCCAGGGTCATGTGGAAGGCGGCCTTCTCGTTGCACGGCTCGAAGTACGTCTCGTCGGGCCCGACGCGCAGGTACCACTTGCTGTTGCGGGCGTTCATGGCCGCCCAGGCCTCGTCGGCCGCGGGCCAGTTGTTGGTGCGGAAGGCGTCGGCCGCAGCCAGCAGGTAGGTGCGCAGCGCCGCCTCGCTGGCGACGCCCTCGATGGTCTTCGCCGCGGCCTCCAGCGACCGCGCCACCGCGCGCATGTCCTCGCCGAAGTGCTCGTGGTACGGCACCGCCTTCAGATCGCCGCCCTCGGTGGCCACCACCGCCGAGAACTGGTGCAGCAGCGCCCGCGCGTCCGGCCGCGCCGCGATGGTCTTGCAGAAGTTGCCGTCCGCCTGGATGGCGTCCGGGTACAGGCCGAAGCGCTTCGCCGGGCGGCTCGGCAGCGCGCTGCAGTCGGGATCCGCGTCCAGATCAGGGCCCACACACCAGGGCCCTTGGTTGCGGAAGAACACCGCCTGGCTGAGCGGATCCCCCGACGCGATGGCGTCCGCGTGGCGCAGCGCCCCCTTCTGCCGCGCGTACAGGCGGTCGATCACCCGGCCCGCCGCCAGCAGGTGGCCCACCATCGCCTTCTCGGCCGTCGACAGCCCCGACAGATCGACCTCGGCCAGCGTGGGGCGGCTCAGGGCCATCTCGGCCGTCAGCTTCTCGAGCCGCGCGGCCTCCTTGGGATCGTCGCTGCCCGCCGCCTGCCCAAAGCCCTTCATCGCCGCCCACAGCGCCGGCGTGGGCTGCCCGTTGGCGAACCAGTCGCTGCGCTTGGGCGTGCCCGGCCCCCACAGCACCACCACCTCGTCGGCGTCGGGCCAGCCGTCGCCGTTGCTGTCGGCCCGCCAGAACAGCGGCACCGCGTTGGCCTGCGCGCCGCGGTTGAAGGCGTCGCGGGCCATCTTGGGAGGCGCGCTGGTCGCGCTCGGGGCCGCCTCCGGGGCGGCGGGGGCGCCGCCACAGCCGGCGGCGAGGGCGAGGGGCAAGAGCGCAGACATCCGGCGCATTGGGGGGCTCCAAACGGGTGGTGAGTTGAAGGCGCGCACGCTATCACGGGGCGCGGCCGTCGTCAGCGGCTCGCCGCCCGAGGCAGCAGGCGCCCCGCGCGTACGGGGGCTCGCATCGCGCGGCCCGCGGTGTATCCTGCGCGCCATGACTGCGCTGCACACCCTGACCGCGACCCAGGTGCTCGCCGGCCTCGACGCCGGCGACTTCACCGCCGTCGAGCTCGTCGACGCGCTCATCGCGCGCATCGAGGCCGTCGATCCCATCATCAACGCCCTGCCCGTCCGCCGCTTCGAGCGCGCCCGCGCCGAGGCCCGCGAGGCCGACGCCGCCCGCGCCAAGGGCGTAGGCGGCCCGCTGTGCGGCCTGCCCATCACCATCAAAGAGAACCTGGCCCTCGAGGGCTTTGATCTCACCCTGGGCATCGCCGCCCGCCGGGGCCGCCCGTCCGCCGTGGACGCCCCCGTGGTCGCCGCCCTGCGCGCCGCCGGCGCCATCGTCATCGGCAAGGGCAACGTGCCGCAGCTGCTGCTGGCCCAAGAGACCGAGAACCCCATCTGGGGCCTCACCCGCAACCCCTGGAAGACCACCCACAGCGCGGGCGGCTCCTCGGGCGGCGAGGCCGCGGCCGTCGCCGCGGGCTATGCGCCCCTGGGCATCGGCAGCGACATCGGCGGCAGCATCCGCATCCCCGCCCACTTCTGCGGGATCGTAGGCCTCAAGCCCACCGTCGATCGCTGGCCCGTGCGCGGCATGTACGGCGCCAACCCCGGCCAAGAGGTCGTGCGCAGCCAGCTCGGCCCGCTGGCCCGCAGCACCGCCGACATCGCGCTGATGCTGCAGGTGCTCGACCCCGTGCAGCTCGCCCGCACCGATCCCCGCGTGCCCCCCCTGCCCTTCGCCGATCCGGCCAGCCTGCCCCTGAAGGGCATGCGCATCGGCTGGTACGACCACGACGGCTACCTGGCGCCCACACCGGCCCTGAAGCGCGCCGTGGCCGAGGCCCTCGACCACCTGCGCGCCGCCGGGGCGGTGCTCGTCCCCCTCACCCCGCCCGACGGCGGCGAGGTGCTCTACACCTGGCTCGCGGCCATCTCGGCCGACGGCGGCCGCACCATCGACCAGCAGCTTGAGGGCGCCGACGTCATCCGGCAGCTCAAGCCGAGCAAGGCCATGCTCAAGCTGCCGGCCCCCGCCCGCGCCGCGGCCGCCAAGGTCATGGGCCTGATGGGCGAGCGGCGGGTGTCACGCCTGCTGCAGGTGATGGGCGAGAAGGGCGTGGACGCGCTGTGGCGGCTCACCAACGCCCGCACCGAGGCCCGCCTGGCGGAGCTCGACGCGTGGAACGCCGCCGACGTGGACGTGGTGATCTGCCCGGCCCACTCGGTGCCCGCCATGCCCCACGGCGAGTCCGGCGACTTCGTGCTCGGCACCGGCTACCTCTTCCGCTACTCGCTGCTCGACTTCCCCGCCGGCAGCGTGCCCGTCACCCGGGCCCGCGCGGGCGAGATCGGCCACATGCAGCCCGGCGGTGACCGCGTGGAGCGCAAGCAGGCGGCCTTCGACGCCGCGAGCCTGGGCCTGCCCGTGGGCGTGCAGGTGGTGGCGCGGCCCTACCACGAGGCCCACGTCGTCGCGGTCATGGCCGCCATCGAGGCCGCCGCCCGCGCCCACAGCCCCGACTACCCCCACACCCCCGTCACCCCGGAGCCCATCGCCTCGTGAGCATCACCCCGCCCGACCACAACCCCCGCCGCTGCGGCGTGCTGCTGCACCCCACGTCCTTCCCCGGCCCCCACGGCGTCGGCGATCTGGGCGTCGAGGCTGAGCGGTTCATCGACTGGATGGCCAGCGCCGACGTGCGCTGCTGGCAGGTGCTGCCCCTCGTGCCGCCCGGCGCGGGCAACTCGCCCTACTCGAGCTGGTCGGCCTTCGCGGCCAACCCCATGCTCATCGACCTGCGCCAGCTCGCGGACGACGGCCTGCTGCCCCACAGCGACGTGGCCGCCGTGGTCGGCAGCCCGGCCCGGGTGGACTGGGCCGCCGCCTTCGACTTCAAGCCGCCGCGGCTGCGGCAGGCGGCCCGCGCGCTCCTGGACGGCCACCCCCTGCTGAGCGCCTTCAAGGCTTGGCGGGCCGAGCAGGCCAGCTGGCTCGAGGACGCCGCGCTGTTCGCCGTGCTGCGTGAGGTCACGGGCTACGCGCCCTGGTGGACCTGGCCCACGGCCCTGCGCGACCGTACGCCCGAGGCCCTCGCGGCCGCCCACGCCGAGCACCGCGCCGCCGTCGACGAGGCCTGCGCGCTGCAGTTCCTCTTCGACCGCCAGTGGGCCCGCCTGCGGGCCCGCTGCGCCGCCCATGACATTGAGATCATGGGGGATCTGCCGATCTACGTCGACGCCGACTCCGTGGACGTGTGGTGCAACCAGGGCCTGTTCCTGCTCGACGACCAGGGCCGCCGCACCGAGGTGGCCGGCGTGCCCCCGGACGGCTTCAGCCCCACCGGCCAGCTGTGGGGCAACCCGCTGTACGACTGGGCCGCCATGGCGGAGGACGGCTACCGCTGGTGGGTGGAGCGCATGCGCCGGGCCATGGCCCTGCACGACCGCGTGCGCATCGACCACTTCCGCGCCTTCAGCGCCTACTGGGCGGTGCCCGCCGACGCCGAGGACGCCCGGTCGGGCCGCTGGGTCGACGGCCCGGGCCAGCCGGTGTTTGACGCCCTCAAGGCCGCCCTGGGCGAGCTGCCCATCGTCGCCGAGGACCTGGGCGTGGTGGATGACGGCGTGATCGCGCTCCTCGACAGCGCGGGCCTGCCGGGCATGAAGGTGCTGCAGTTCGCCTTCGGCGGCACCAGCGACAACCTCTACCTGCCCCACAACCACCCGGTGAACGCGGTGGTCTACCCCGGCACCCACGACAACGACACCACGCTCGGCTGGTGGCGCGCCGCCGACGGTCACACCCAGCACCACGTGCGCGTGTACTACGGCGTCGACGGCAGTGACATCGTGTGGGACTTCATCAAGTCGGCCATCGCCTCCCCCGCCGAGACCGCCATCGTGGCCGCGCAGGACCTGCTGTCCCTGGGCACGGAGGCCCGCATGAACATCCCGGCGGTGGCGGACGGGAACTGGGCGTGGCGGCTGCCCGACGCGGCCCTGCCCACCGCCATCACCGATCGGCTGCGCTTCCTGGTGCGGCTGTACGGGCGGGGCGCGGTGCACCAGTACCCGGGCTGATCACGCCCTGAGCGCGCCCCACACCGGGCGTGCTCAGGCGGCCGCCTCGGCCGGCTCGTCGGCGGCGTCAGACATGTGGCCGCCCAGCAGCCGCCCGAACGGCGCCGTGACCTCGTGCTGCTCGAGCATGATCTTCAGCACCGCCGTCAGCGGCGCCGCCAGGAACATGCCCGGCACCCCCCACAGCATCCCCCAGAAGATCAAGCCCAGCAGCACCGCCACGGGGTGCAGCTCCAGGCTCTCGCCCATCAGCCGCGGCTCGATGACGTTGCCCACCACCCCGTGCACGATGGCCGGCAGGCCGAAGACCAGGGCGTAGGTGACCCAGGTCGCGCTGGGGTCCAGCACCACCAGCGGCGCGGGCAGCAGCATGGCGACCACCG
>JAUHVS010000188.1 GCA_030424955.1 bacterium
GCTTCGAGCCCCTGAGCGACGCCAGCCTGGTGGCGGGCGAGGCCTTCCGCCTGCAGCTGGTGGCCACCGATCTGGACGGCGACCGGGTGATCTACGGGATGCGCGGCGACATGCTGCCGGGCGCCCTGCTGGACGCCGACAGCGGCCTGCTGACCTGGACCCCCGCTGCCAACCTGGCCGGCGAGAGCTACAACGTGACCTTCACCGCCAGCGACGGCGCGGCCGAGGCCACCGCCGACGTCATCTTGACCGTGCGCGACGGCAGCGATCCCGGCGCGGGCAACCTGCCGCCGCGCATCAACGCCATCGCCGCGCAGACGGTCACCGTGGGCACGCCCTACAGCCTGCAGATCACCGCCGAGGACGAGAACCCCGATCGCCTGACCTTCAGCGTGGCCGGCGCCCTGCCCGAGGGCGCGAGCTTCGAGCCCGCGGACGCCACCTTCAGCTGGACCGCCCGCCCCGACCAGGCCAACCAGGCCTTCGCGGTGGTGTTCCAGGTGAGCGACGGCGAGTTCCGCGCCGTGGAGCGCGTGACCTTCCAGGTGGTGGCCGGCGGCGAGCAGCCCGGCGACTGCGTGCCCGATCCCGCCGCCGACGAGGCCGGCGAGCCCCTGCGGCTGATGGACGGCGCCCGCCTCGAGGGCCGCACCATCTGCCCCGCCGGCGACCGCGACACCTTCGAGCTCGACGTGCCCGCCAACGGCGGCTTCGACTTCGAGATCAGCTTCGACACCCAGGTGTGCGACCTGGATCTCATCGTCGAGGGCCCCGACGGCCTGCAGGTGGGCGCCTCGGCCGGCTTCGACAACACCGAGCGCGTGAGCCGCAACGGCCTGCCCGGCGGCCGCTACATCGCCCGCGTGTACGGCGTGGGCTGCACCAGCCCCGGCTACGACGTGCAGTTCGATCTGAGCGACGAGGCCGCCTGCATGGACGACGCCCTGGAGGCGGGCGCCGGCAACGACACCCCCGAGACGGCGGCCGACCTGCCCGCCGCCGTGGGCCAGATGCTGCGGATCTGCGCCGCCGACAATGACTACTACCGCGTGCGGCTGACCGCCGGGGAGCGCGTCACCCTGCGCGCCCTGTTCAGCCACGCCCAGGGCGACATCGACCTGACCCTGCGGGGCCCGGCCCCCGCCGGCGGCGAGGCCTTCGTGCGCGCCGCCACCAGCGTCACCGACAACGAGGAGATCGTCATCGAGTCGGTGCCCACCACGGGCGACTACACGCTGCAGGTGCAGGGCTTCAACAACGCCGAGAACGGCTACCGGCTGACCCTGGACCGCCAGGCCGCCCAGCCCTGCGACGGCGATCGCATGGAGCCCAACGACATGCCCGGCCAGGCCGAGGGCCTGCGGCCCGAGCTGTACCGCAACCTCACCTGGTGCGGCGACGAGGACTGGCTGCGCACCGAGGCGGGCGCGGGCGATCTGGTGCAGGTGTACATCACCCACGACGGCGCGGCGCCGGCCATGGTGGCCACCGACGCCAACGGCCGCGCGCTGGAGGGCTTCGTGTACCGCGAGGCCCAGGGCAACGGCTGCGGCGCGGGCCGCACCGGCTGCTGGCTGCTCGAGGGCGTGGCCGCCAACGCGGGCCTCGTCTACTACGTGGTGCGCGGCGGCCAGGTGGGCCAGAACTACGACCTGCGGGTGCGGGTCACCCCCCCGGCCACCTGCAACGCCGACGTGGTGCGCTGCGACGGCCTCGAGGTGTGCGACTACGACGCCGCCGAGTGCGCCGACGCCCTGTGTGACAACGCCAACGACTGCCCGGCCGGCTTCGAGTGCCTGCAGGACTGGTGCGTGGAGGCCTGCGAGAACGACATCGACTGCCTGCACCCCAGCCAGGTGTGCAAGGCCGTGGCCGGCGGCGGGCGCTGCGCCCTGAGCGGCGCGGGCCGCGTGGGCGCGGGCTGCTTCGATCTGACGGACTGCTCGGGCGCCTTCGAGTGCCTCAGCGGCCCCGACGTGCCCAACGGCTACTGCACCCGCGAGTGCGACGGCGACGCCCAGTGCGGCGAGGGCCTGTGCGCCCAGTTCGACAACGGGCGCTACTGCGGCCTGCCCTGCCAGGGCGCCAACGACTGCCGCGTGGGCTACGCCTGCAGCGTCCGCACCGGCGTGTTCGGGCAGGACGTGCGGGTCTGCACGCCCCTCTGATTCCGCCGCCCCACCGCCCCGCCGGGCCCGCTCAGGGCCCCGGGCGCCCGCTCAGGGCGCGACCCGATCCTCGATGTCCAGCCGCATGATCTGCACCGCGCTGCCGGCGCCCCGCGCCGGGGTGTGCGGCGGGGTGATCACCAGCGCGTCCGCGGCCGCCAGGCTGGACAGCGCGCCCGACGACTGGGTGCGCGCGGGGTCGACGTGCAGCACGCCGTCCACCTCGCGCAGGGCGGCGCGGGCGTAGATCTCGCGGCCCTGGGCCGCCGGCAGCGCGCTGTCGAGCACCGCCGACACCCGCCGCCGGGCCAGCCGGGTGTGCCCCGCCAGCTTGCGCAGCGCAGGCGCCGCGAACAGCTCGAAGGTCACCCCCGCGCTCACCGGGTTGCCGGGCAGGCCGAAGACGGCGCAGCGCCCGACCATCGCGAAGGCCAGCGGCTTGCCGGGCTTCACGGCCACCTTCCAGAAGCCAAAGGCGTCCCCCGCCAGCGCCCGCAGCGCGTGGCCGACGTGGTCGTAGTCGCCCACGCTGACGCCCCCGCTGGTGAGCAGCGCGTCCGCCTGCACGCCCTCGGCGAGGGCGGCGTCCACCGCGGCACGGTCGTCGGGCACGATGGGCACGATGCGCGGCACGCCGCCCGCCGCGCGCACGGCGGCCGCGAGCATCCAGGCGTTGCTGTTGCGGATCTGGCCGCGGGCCAGGGCGGGCGCGTCCACCGCGGCCAGCTCGTCGCCGGTGCTCAGGATGGTCACGACGGGCGCGCGCACCACCGACACCACCGAGCGCCCCAGGGCGGCCAGCAGGCCCACGTCGCCCGCGGTCACCCCCCGGCCCGCGGGCAGCAGCGCCTGGCCGGGCTGCACGTCGGTGCCCTGCCGGCGCACGTTGGCGCCCGCGCGGGGCAGCTCGGTGGGGGTCATGCTGTGGCCGTCGGCGGTGACGTCCTCTTGCATGATCACGGTGTCGGCGCCGGGGGGCACCGCGGCGCCGGTGAAGATGCGGGCGACCGTGCCCGGGGCCAGGGGGTGGTCGCCGGTGTGGCCCGCCGCGATGGTCTGGCTGATGGGCAGCGGGCTGCCCACCGCGAGCTCGGCGAAGCGCACGGCGTAGCCGTCCATGGCCGAGTTGTCCCACGCGGGCAGCGCACGATCGGCCACCAGCGGCGCGGCGAGCACGCGGCCGACGGCGTCCAGCAGGGGCACCTGCTCGGCGGCGAGGGGCGCGACCCGGGCGAGGATGGTCTCAAGGGCGGCGGCGGGGGTCAGCATGGTCGGCTCCTGTGGGGGCGCGTCTCGACCCCCTGTCAGGGGATGATGAGCCGCTGGCCCGGGTAGATCCGCGCTGAGCGGCGCATGCCGTTGCGGCGGCGCAGGGCGTCGAGATCGACGCCGAACTTGCGGGCGATCTTGCCGAGGCTGTCGCCCGACTTGACGGTGTAGCCGGTGCGGCCGCGGGCCTCGCGCTTGGTGGCGGTGCGCCGGGCCTTGCCCTTCGCCCGGGGCGTGCGGTTGGCCGGCACCCACAGCACGTCACCCGGCGCGATGACCACGTCGCGGGGCATGCCGTTCTCGGCGCGCAGGGCGGGCACGCTGACGCCGAAGCGCCGGGCGATCTTGCCCAGCCCGTCCCCCGCCTTGACGGTGTACTCCACCCGCCGGGTGCTCGGCGGCCGGGGCTGGCGGGCGTGGGTCAGGGCGTTGCTGGCGGCCTCGGTGTTGGGCTCCACCACGGTGACCTGCGACGGGCTCGCCAGCAGGGCCCGCGCCTGCGGGAAGCTGGGCGACACGTAGAGCCGCAGCACCATGCCCCGCTGCAGCGGCACCGCGGGATCCACCGCGTTCCACATGCCGATCTGGCCCGGGGTCACGCCGAAGAAGGCCGCCACCTCGCCCACGCTGTAGCGCCGGCGCACGGGGAAGAAGATGCGCTGCTTGCCGGTGGGCGCGAACTCCACGTCGTGGTCGAGCACCACCAGCAGCTCGCCGTCCAGCGGGTGCGCCGGGGCCCGGTCGGGCTTGGGCACCACCAGCACCTGCCCCGCCACCGGCTCCTCGCCGTCGCTCAGCTCGTTGAGCTGTCGCAGGGTGCGCCGCCGGGTGCCGTAGGCCTTCGCGATGTCGCGCAGGCGCTCGCCGAACCGCACGCTGTGCTCCACGAACACCTGCCCCCGCGGCGGCCGCTGGGCCAGGCTCGCGGTGAGCCGCTCGGCGGCCTCGGGGGGCACGCGCAGGGCGTAGTCCTGCCCGTCGGGGGGCGTGTAGCCCCGGCGCAGCTCGGGGTTGAGCTGGGCCAGCGTGGCCGTGGGCACGTCGGCGCGGCGGGCGAGCTCCGACAGGGCCGTCTTGCCGGGCACCGCGACCTCGGTGAAGGCCAGCGGGCTGTCGGGCACCACCCCGCCGAAGCCGTAGCGGGCCGGGTTCTGCCCGATGACGATGGCGGCCATGATCTTGGGCACGTAGCGGGTGGCCTCGGTGGGCAGCACGCCGCGCTCGACCAGGGTCCAGAAGTCGTTGCTGCTCGTGCGCCGGATGGCCCGGCCCACCGCCCCGTCCCCCGCGTTGTAGGCCGCCAGCACCAGCGGCCACGAGCCGAAGCGGGTGTACATCTGCTTGAAGTAGCGGGCCGCGGCCTCGGTGGCCCGGATGGGATCGCGGCGGCCGTCCACCCAGTCGTCGTAGCGCAGCCCGAAGCTGCGGCCGGTGTTGCGCAGGAACTGCCAGGGCCCCACCGCCGCGGCCTTCGACACCGCGTCGGGGTTGAAGCCGCTCTCGATCATGCACACGTAGATCAGCTCGGGCGGCAGGCCGTGGCGCTCCAAGACCGGCACCATCAGCGGCGCGTAGGCCCCCATGCGGGCGTACCAGGCGGCGTAGATGCCCCGGCCGCGGCCCTGGAAGAAGCTGAGGAAGTCGCGCACCGGCCCGTTGAGCACCACCGGCACGGTCAGCCCGTCGAGGCTGGGCACGTCCAGCGGGGGCGGCGGCGCCAGGTCCAGATCCGCCGTGGTCAGCGCCGGCGGCGGGCGATCGGTGGTGGGCGGATCGAACGGCGTGGCCGCCACCCCAGCGGGGCAGGCGAGGCTCATGGCCAGCGCGGCGGCGCAGGCGGCGGGGCGAAGGCGGCGGCGTCTCACGCGGCGGAGTGTGGGGCGCCCGCGGCCAGATCTGCAAGCCGGGCCACCTGGGCCCGCCGGGCGACATAGCCCAGCGCCGCCTTGAAGATCGCGCGCTTGCGGGCCACCGACACCTTCAGATCGGGCTGCATGGCCAGGGTCGGGTCGAGCCCGTCGTCGGCCAGGCTGAGCAGGTCCACGGCGTGGAACTCCAGGGTGAGGTGGCGCTGCAAGCGCAGGCCCGCGGCCACCGCCGCGACGCTGGCGGCCTGGCCCAGGGCGGTGAAGGCCGTGCCGATCAGCGGCACCCCCGCGGCCACGCTCACGGGGTACTGCGGCAGGCCGTCGCCGCGGCGGAACGGATCGCGGGCGTGGCTGCGGTAGGGCCGGCGGGGCGCGGTCAGCACGCCCGGGCCCGACAGGATGCTCTCGGTGTGTCGCCCGCGCAGGCGCATCCAGCCCATCACCCCGGCCTTGGCCAGGTAGTAGGGCGCGCAGGGGAACACGCTGGTGTCGTAGGTGTGGCCCGTGGCCGCCAGATCCGCCTGCAGGGCCGCGCTGGTGGTGTAGCCGGGCGAGCGGAAGCCCACCACGTCCACGCCGGCCGCCGCCGACAGCCGCGCGCGGCCCTCGGCCACCTCGGCCCGGCGGGCCTCGGCGGGCAGGCGCACCAGATCGTAGCGGTGGTGCCAGGTGTGGTTGCCGATCTCGTGGCCCGCGGCCACCACCGCCCGCAGGTAGTCGCGCACCACCGGGCGATCGAGATCCTCGGCGACGCAGTAGAAGGTGGCCGGCACGCCGAGCTCGGCGAACAGGTCGAGGAAGCGCGGCACGCCCACGGCCCACGACGCCTCGGTGGCCGCCGTCTCGTCGAGGCCGTGGATGCGGTAGTAGTGGTGCAGGCTGTCGACGTCGACGCCGATGGCGGCGGTGCGCGGGGCCATCAGCGGGGCTCCGCGCGGGGGGTGGGCGTGGGCGTCATCGCGATCAGAGGGGCAGGTCGCGGCCCAACCGGATGATGCTGGTCAGGCGCACCATGTTCTTGAGCACGTTGGGCACGCGCCGGAACAGGTGGATGGAGGGCGGCCGCTTCTCGACCAGATCGATGGGCACCTCGCACCAGCGGCGATCGGCCCGGTGCACCCGCACCACCAGCTCGCTGGCGAACATGTCGCGATCCACCACGCAGGCCTCGACCAGGTCGAACACCGCCGCCTTGCGGAAGGCCTTCAGGCCGTGGGTGTCGGTGCCCTTGAAGCCCACCGACACGCGCAGCAGGCCGTTGAGCACCTGGGTGGCCGCCCGCCGGTAGTAGGGCCGGCGATCGCGGGCGCCCTCGGCGCGCTTGCTGCCCACCACGAAGTCGAAGCCCTCGCCGCGCAGCTTCTCGAGGGCCACGCGGTAGAACTCGGTGTCGCAGAGGTCGATCTCGTCGCAGATGATGTAGGTGCCCTTGGCGCCGATGATGCCTTCCTTCAGCGCCTTGCCGTAGTTCGGCTCGCCGATGCTGAAGGTGCGCACCTCGGGGTGGCGCTCGGCGAACTGCTCGGCGATGGCCACGGTGGCGTCGCTGCTGCCGTTCTCGGCGACGATGATCTCGTAGGTCCAGTCCACGTCCGCGAGCTTCTCGGTCAAGTCGGCCAAGGCCGCCGAGATGATGCCCTCTTCGTTGTAGACGGGGATGACGATGGAGACGTCGGGGGTGCTCATGCCTGTTGCCCCTGCAGCCGGGCGGCCGCGCGACGACCGTCGATCATGGCGTCCTCCATGGACGAGTAGTTCCAGTCGCCGTAGCGACCGATGCTCTGGACCCCCTGGGCGTCCAGCCAGTCGTGAATGGTCTGCCGCGCGGCGTGATAGTTGAAATCGTAGATGACGTACGCGTTGGGGATGCGCCGGGTGTGCATGGCGCGCACCTGGGCCACCGACTCGATGAGCCCCATGGCCACCAGCCCCTCGCCGATGCGGGGGTACAGAGCCTCGGTGGGCGTGTCGCGGTCGGACAGCTCGACGTAGAGCGACGCGCAGCCGGGGGGCGCCATGGCGGGGATGGCGTTGGTGAACACCCCCACCCGGTACATGGGCCACTCGAGCTCGGGCACGTAGATCCAGTGGTCGGGCTGGCCGACGGGCCCCTCGATGGCCACGTTGACGTACACCGTCTCGGTGGCCCGCAGCAGGGCGCGGGCGTCCCGCACGGCCTGCGGCACTGGGCTGGTGATGCGGTCGATGAGCTTGGGCAGCGCCATGGTGTTGACGAGCTGGCCGTAGGGCACCGTCTGCCCGCTGGCGGTGGTCACCGTGCGGGCGTCCAGGTCCAGCGACACCACCGCCTGGTTGAGGTGGATGCGCTCGGCGCCCACCGCCCCGGCCAGGGCCTTGGGCAGGCTCTCGATGCCGCCGTCGCGGGGGTAGCGGAAGCGCGCGTTGTAGCCCATGCGGATCGCGGTGTGGCCCACGGCGCCGGCCACGATGTCCTCGAGCTTGGGCCGGGGCACGAAGCGCTGGCACCAGCGGCTGGTGATCTCGGTGGCGTCCACGCCCCAGAGCTTGGCGTTGTAGGGCACCATGAAGTGCTCGGCGATGCCCTCGCCGAAGTAGAAGCGGATCCAGTCGGCGAAGTTCTCGGGCTCGTCCTCGAGGGCCACCGCCTCGGGGCGGCCCGTGATGGCCTTGATGGCGCCCATGAGGCACTCGTGGACCACCTTGGGCGGCAGCCCGTGCACGTTCGCCTGGAAGGGGTACTGGGTGTAGACCCCGCTCGACCAGATGCGGCTGATGCGGTCGATCATGACGAAGTGATCTTCGCCCATGAGGTCGAGCACGAGCTTCTCGATGCCCGGATCCCGCAGGTGCAGCCAGTGCCCCGTGACGTCGAAGGTGAAGCCGTCGAGGGTCTCGCTGATGGCCTTGCCGCCCGGGCGTGGCCCGGCCTCGAGGATCTGCGCGTCGCCGTCGCCGTGCAGGGCGCAGGACAGGCCAGCCAGCCCCGCGCCGATGATCAGGGTCTTGGTGGCACCCACCGGACCAGACATGCGCCCCTCACCCTGGACCTACAAAGGCCGCGATAGTAGGCGGGCGCCCACCGGGGGATCAACTCGCGCGGCGGGGGGGGTCGGCCCACGCCGGCCCAGGGGTCGGCCACGGTTGCCGCCCCGGTGGCGGTGTGCGACGGTGACCCGGCAGTGCCGACCGGCGAAGTCGACCACGACATGCCTGTGAACTTCGAGCCTCGAAAATTTGGCAAGTACCTGCTGCTTGACCGCATCGGTGCGGGCGGCATGGCCGAGATCTTCCGTGCGCGTCAGTTCGGCGCCGCGGGCTTCCAGAAGCAGCTGGCGGTCAAGAAGATCCTCAACCACCTCGCCGGCAACGACGAGTTCGTGCGCATGTTCATCGACGAGGCGAAGATCGCCGTGTCGCTGCAGCACGCCAACATCGTGCAGATCTACGACCTGGGCAGCGTGCAGCGGGAGTACTTCATCGCCATGGAGTACGTGGCGGGCAAGGATCTGCTCGCCCTGCTGATCCGCTGCACTCAGCTGCGCATCCGCGTGCCCCACAAGCTGGCGGTGTTCATCGTGGCCGAGGCCCTCAAGGGGCTCGAGGCCGCGCACAACGCCGTGGACGGCCGCGGGCGGCCCCTGCGGATCATCCACCGCGACGTGTCGCCCAGCAACGTGCTCATCGGCTACGACGGCGAGGTGAAGCTGGGGGACTTCGGCGTCGCCCGCGCCGCCTTCCGCGAGGGCCAGACCCGCGCGGGCACCCTCAAGGGCAAGCTGGGCTACATGAGCCCGGAGCAGGTCACCGGCGCCGGGCTCGATCACCGCGCCGACCTCTTCAGCGCCGCCATCGT
>JAUHVS010000189.1 GCA_030424955.1 bacterium
CCCCGCCGGGTGGTGCGCCGGCGCCCCGATCGCCCCCGCCGCGCCCCCGAGAGCCGCGCCGAGCGGCCCCGCCGCCGGCCGGCCAGCGCGCCCAAGCCCGCCAGCGGCGGCGCCTACGCCGACGCCCTCGCCGAGGCCAAGCAGCTCATCTCGGAGCGCAAGACCGAGGCCGGGCTGGACGCCTATCGCCGCGCGTCGAAGCTCAAGCCCTCGGCCAAGGGGCCCCACCAGGCCCTGTGCCGCCTGCTGCCCGGCGTGGGCAAGCAGGCCGAGGCCCTGAGCCACTGCCAGCGGTGGCGGGCCATGGAGCGCTCCCCGGGCGGCATCCGCGCCGCCGATCGCATGATCGCCCGGCTGAACCGCTGAGCCCCTGATCGACGCCGCCCCGCGGCCCCCCTTGACATCTGGCCGCTGGCGCTTACAAACCGCCCGCATCGACCTCAACTGCACGGAGGGCCCCATGCCCATCTACAACTTCCGCTGCCCCGCCTGTGCGCACGAGCTGTCCCAGCTGGCCAAGTACGACGATCCGCCCCCCGCCTGCGAGGCGTGTGGCGCCGAGGCCATGGAGCGGCAGGTGAGCCGGACGGCGTTCCATTTGAAGGGCGGCGGCTGGTATGCACAGGGCTACGGCAGCACGACAGGGGGCGCGAGTGGATCGGCCAAGCCCAGCACACCCAGCACACCCACGCCCACCCCGTCGAGCGGCTCGTCGAGCGACTGAGCTCGCCCTGGCCCTCGCGGCCGGGCTGGCCTGCGCGGCCTGCGACGACGACCCCACGCCCCCCGATCCCCCCATGGCGGGCCAGTGCGGCGCGGGCGACACCACCCTCACCGTCGGCGTCGGCGAGCCCTGGCGGGCCAACCCCAGCCAGACGCTCCCGGTGCAGGCGGGCCTTCAGGGCGGCCACCACGTGGACGTGTCGCTGCGGGTGCAGGGGGCCTTCGACCCCGACTCGGTGAACGTGCAGATGCGGCTGCTGGACGGTGGCCTGGTGCGCGGCCGCCACGACACCGCCGACTGGTTCTTCCTCATCGACGCGCAGACGCCCGCCTGTGACTACCCCCGCGCGCGGCTGGTGCTGGAGGACGGCGCCGGCGGCCTGCTGCCCCGCGACGACGTGTACCTGGTGGCCGATCGGCCGCTGACCCTGGACGTGCGGGTGTCGAGCGCGCTGGGCGCGGTGCAGGTGGTCGAGACGGTGGTGCTGATCACCGACGCCGAGGAGTGACCGGCGCCCGTCGGGGCGCGGGGCCGCGGCTCAGGGCCGCAGGGTGGCCCACCAGACCGGCACCGGCGCGTCCACCGCCGCCTGCGCGAAGGTCACCGACAGGCCCGCCGCCGCCACCGCCGCGCTGAGCTGATCCAGGGCCGCCGCCGCGTCCGCCGCGCCCTCGAGGCGCACCGCCACCCCGTCCGCCACCCACACCCGCAGCGGGCCCGCCGTGAGCGCGATCTCGTCGGCGTCTCGGGTGCGCACCGGGCGGTCCCCGTCGGTGCGCCGGGCGAGGGACTGCTCGTCGCGCAGGCGGCCGGTCAGGTGCACCCCCGCCACCGCCTCGCCCTCGACGGTCAGCGCCCGGGTGTCCTCGATGGCCGCGGCCTCGAGCATGTCGTCGCCCCAGGTGCGGCTCACCGCCTGCACCCGCACGCCGGGGCCCCGCGGCGCAGACGCCGCCCACCAGCGCAGGGCGCTCACCAGCGCCCCCAGCTGGGCCGCGGCGTCGCTGGCGTCGCCCAAGGCGTCGCCCGCGCCCAGGGCGCTCACCACCGCGGCCCGCGTGCCCAGGGCCACCCGCGCCGCCGACAGCCCGGCGCCGCGCCAGATCTGCACGGCCCCCAGGGTGATGACGGTGTCGGTCTCTTGGCGGGTGGTGAGCTTGCGGCCCACGCCGCGGGTCTCGTCGTAGGTGTGGCCGAGCCCGGCGATCTGCACCGACTGGCCCCGGGTGGCCTCGACCACCGCGCGGGCCACGGCCAGGGCCTGGGCCAGGGGCGCGCTGAAGTGCGCGCTCGCCCCCAGGCCACAGCGCCCCACGCAGCGGGTGCGCAGCCAGCCCGGGCCGTCGGCGGGCCAGTCGCTGGGCCCCGGCGGCATCGGGGGCTTGAGGATGGGCTGCCAGGTGATCCGCGCGCCGGCCCGCAGGCGGGCGATCCGCTGCGCCGGGTACAGGCCAGCCCCAAACACGGTCAGCGGCACCGCCCCCGCGGGCAGGGTGACGGTCAGCGGGGTGTCGCCCAGGCGGGTGAGCCCCGCGAAGGCCGTGCCGGGGTGGGTGCGCGGGATGATGCTCATCTGGGGCGCCCCGATGGGCTGCGCCCCCACGGGCGCGGCGCCCAGCAGGCTGGCGGCGAGGGCGGCGGTGCAGATCAGTCGCGTGCGCATGGTCCCCCCGACGGGCCGATCCCCTTGCCCTTCACGGGCGCGGCGCCCGCATCACCACGTGGGGCCCGATCTGGGGCAGCTCGAAGGGCTCACCCTCCACCTCAAAGCCCTGGCGCAGGTAGAACCCGGCCGCCGTCGTGCGGGCGGTGCACCAGATGCGCGTGGCCCCCGACGCCCAGCCGTGGGCCAGGAGCGCCTCGAGCACCGCCCGGCCCACGCCCTGGCCCCGCGCGGCGGCGTCGGTGGCCATGCCACGCACCCGCCACACGGCGCCGCCGGGGGCCTCGGGGTCGGGGCAGATGCTGCCCACGCCGACGCAGGGGCCGTCCCCGTCGAGCCACGCCCCGATGTGGCGCGCGGCCGGATCGTCGTCCCCCGCCAGCACGATCTCGTCGGGGCGCTGGTGGGGCCGCAGCACCCGCTGGCGCAGGGGCCGGGTGTCGGCAGCGGGCACGGCGCGGACGTGGATCATGGGGCCCCCCGGGCGAAGGTGGTGGCGATGGGCCAGCGGCGGTCCACCAGGGTGAACACGGTGAAGGTGATGGCCCACGCCCCGATGACGTCAATGCTGTAGTGCAGCCGCGACAGGAACACCACCGCCACCACCGCCACGTGGCCCAGCAGGGCCGCGGTGCCCAGGCCCGGCCGCCCGCGGCAGTAGAGCCACAGCAGGCAGGTGGTGGCCGTGTGCCCCGAGAAGAACAGGTCCTTGGTGAGGTGCACGTGGGCGCCGTCGCCCGTCAGGGTGCTCAGCGGGTTGAGCACCGCGCCCCAGGCCGCCCACAGGGTCGCCGGATCGAGGCCCGCGTTCACGTCGGCGCCGAGGCTGGGGCCCAGGCCCGTCAGGGGCACGCACAGGCCGCGCAGCAGGCTCATCACCCCGCCCACGTACAGGAAGTGCACGAACGCCGCGCGGTCGGCCCGCCACAGCCACAAGGCCACGGGCAGGTAGGCGGCGATCCACAGGTGGTAGTTGTACCGGGCGATCCACTCGACGTACGGCAGCGCGTCGAGCACCCGGTCGGGCAGGGACGGCGCCGGGCGGGCCTCGTTGGCCAGCGCGAGGCCGAGCATGAGCCCGTGGCAGGCGTAGCGCCACACCAGGGCGGCACCGATGGAGTTGGGGAGGCGCACGGCGGCGGAGCATAGCGCACAGGCCGTTGACGCGCCCTGCGGACAGGCGCAGTTTCGCGCCGATGTGGTGCACCCTCCCGCTGCTGTGGCTGCTGGCGGCCCCGCCGGCCCCGCCCGCGCCGCCCCCGCCGGTGCGGCTGGTGTGGTTCGGCGCGACGGGCGGCGTGTCGGCCCACGTGGGCCGCAACCGGGCCCACCAGGCCCTGGCCGATCAGCTCGGCTTCGCCGTCAACCGGCTGGCGCCCCGGGCCGAGGGGCCCGACGTGTACGCCGCCGGCGGCCGCCTGCTGTTCCGCGACGGCGGGCTGCCCGTGGCCACCCTCCACCGCCTGCTCGCCCGGCTGCCCGAGGCCACCCACGAGCGGGTGCACGGCGCGTGGCCCGTGCTGGTGAGCCCCTTCGAGGTGGTGTTCGAGGCCCCGCCCGAGGGCGTGCGGCCCGTGGCCCTCGATCTGCTGATGGCCGCCAACCGGCTGCCCGGCGCCACCCGCAGCACCGCCACGCTGGCGCGCTTCATCCTCGACGGTGACACGGTGTGGGCCCTGAGCCTGCCCGAGGCCACCGGCCCCTGGCCCACCGATCCCGCCGCCTGGGAGGTGCGCTTCGCCTGGGAGGGCGACGTGCAGGTGCGCGGCGAGGGCCGCCGCCTGTTCAACGTGGGCCGGCCCCTGCACGACGGCGCCCGCCGCGTGGCGGCCCTGCAGGCGCTGGTGGCCGCCGCCCCCGAGCAGACCCTGGTGGTGGCCGCGGGCGACGATCTCGAGGCCTTCAGCTACCTCACCGCCGGCGCCCGCGACCGGCAGCGCCCGGTGACCTGGACGGCCTACCAGCGCCTGGGCCTGCACGGCCTGGCGCCCGGCCCCGCCGAGGCGGCCTTCGGGCTCGCGGGCCTGGCCGCCGAGAGCCAGCGCCACCGGGTGCCCGTGCTGGGCGCCAACCTGACCAACGCGCCCTTCCCCGGCTTCGCCCTGCACGCCGTGGGCGAGGCCCAGGTGCTGCTGATCGGCCTGAGCGATCCGGCCCTGTCCCGCAGCGCTCGCCAGGGGTTTGGGGACACGCCGCCGGGCGATCCGGCGCTGGCGGTGCGCCAGGCCCGCCAGGCCGCCCGCAAGGCCCTGGGCCGCGCCCCCGATCTGGTGGTGGGCTTCGGGCACCTGAGCGCCGCCACCCGCACCCAGCTCGTGCAGGCGGGCGTCGGGCTCGACCTGCTGCTGGCCGACTTCGAGGATCACGGGCTGACCCCCGACCGCGTGCTCACCCAGCTCGCGAGCGAGGCCGACCGGGTGCTGCGGGCCCGCGACCGGCGCCCGCTGTCGGTGGTGGCCGCTGGGCGCACCCGCCTGGGCGTGGCCGAGGTGTACTTCGAGCGCAGCGCCGAGGGCCTGCAGATCAGCGCGGTCGAGAGCCGCGCCCTGCCCGTCACCGGCGATCAGCCGGCCGATCCGGTCACCGCCCACGCCGTCGCCGAGGTGCGCCAGGCGGCCTACGGCGCGGCCGAGCGGCGCCTGCTGCCCAACCTGGGCCCCACCATCGACGGCCAGCCTGCCCTGCGCGCGCGCTTCGAGGCCGATCCGCTGGTGCTGCGCAGCCTGCGCAGCCGAGAGGCGCTGCCCGGCCGCCTGACGGCGGATCTGTGGCGCACGCTGGTGGCCAACGCGGTGCGCGCCGACGGCGGGGCCGAGGTGGCGGTGCTGCCCCCCGTGCCCTTCCCCTGGGCGCTGGCCGGCCCCGTGAGCCGCCTGCAGGCCGCCGCCAACCTCAACGTGCCCGATCAGCTGGTGGTGGTGGCGCTGTCCGCCGACCAGATCGGCAAGCTCGCCCGCCACCCCGCCGCCGCCGAGCTGGTGATCACCGGCCTGGATCTGAGCGATCCCCTGGCGCCCAAGGTGCGCGGCCGCACCCTCGACGCCCGCGAGCCCTACCTCGTGATCACCACCGACACGCTGCGGGCCGATCCCGATCTGGCGCCCCTGCTGTCGGGCGAGCCGCTGGCCCCCACCGAGCCGCTGCGCGACGCCGCCCTGCGCGCCCTCGCCGCCCAGGTGGATCACCCCGACCAGCTCGCCCGCTGGATGGCGACGGACCCCGGCGAGAGCCGCCGCTGGGTGTTCGACGTGCGCGACCTGAGCCTGGGCATCAGCGACTACCGCAACGCGCGGCCGGCCGGGGGCGAGGCGGCCTACGCCGGCGTGCGCGAGACCCGGGTGACCACCCGCGACAACCTGGCGGTGAACGTGCGCGGCGATCTGTATGGGATCCGCCAGACGCCCAGCGTCGAGTGGGTCAACCACCTGCGCGCCGAGTTCGCCCAGGCCCGCTACGCCGACGGGGACGGCGCCGACGCCCGCGAGGAGACCGCCGACGCCGCGCTGGCCGAGACGGAGCTGCGCTTCAAGGCCCTGGCCCTGGGCCGCGCCCACGACATCGATCCCTACCTCACGGTGCAGTACGCCACCGAGTTCACGCCCACCGAGCAGGTGCTCGACGACGGCAGCCTGCGCGACAACCCCCGCAAGCAGCGCGTCGACGGCTCGCTGGGGCTGGTGTGGCGCCGCGACTGGGTGCAGCTGCTGCGCCTGGGCGCCGTGGTGGGCCAGGATCTGGCCGAGCCCGATCCCGATCCGCAGGTGGGCGCCGTGGCCGCCGCGCAGCTGGCCGTGGACTTCCCCCTGGCCCGCTGGCGGCTGGACGCCGAGGCCCGCTACTTCATCCCGGGCGTGGGCCAGGACACCGCCACCGAGCTGGGCGCGTGGCTCAAGGCCCGCACCAGCCTGGACGTGCCGCTCTTCGGCGGGGTGGGCCTGGGGGTGTTCCTGGATCTGTACGGCTACCAGGGCACGTCGGCGAGCACCACCGAGCCCGGGGCGAGCCTGGTGAGCGGGCTGGCCCTGCGCTACGACCGGCTGTTCAAGGCCGCCCGGGACTGAGCCCTGGGCCTCAGCGCAGATCCTTGAGGGTCACCGGCGGGCACCACACGCCCAGGGGCTGCACCTGCCAGATGGCCCCGGTGCGATCCCGGGTGTCGCCGTCGGTGAACCGGTAGCTGGCCCGCGTCACGCGGATGTAGGTGGGCGGCCCGTCGGGGAAGGGGTCGTGGGCCAGCAGGCCCCGCACGGCGTCGCTGCCCGACAGCAGGCCCCGCAGGAAGCCCACCCACCAGCCGCGGTGCGGGCAGCGGGGCTGCAGGGCGGCGAACCACAGGTTCCAGTCGAGCCGGGGCATGTGCACGCCCACCAGCGGCGGCGCCTCGTCGGGGGCGTTGGGCTTGTAGCCGAACCGGTAGCTCTGCCAGGTCTCGCCGTCGGCGCTGCCCTGCACGTCCAGCTCGAGCCGCTGGGTGGTCATGCGGGCGAACAGGCCGTAGCCGTTCACGCTCGCGAAGGCCCGGGTGTGGGTGAGCACGTCGCCGCGCAGCGCGACGCCCTTGGCCAGGGCCGCGTCCACCGCGGGGGCGTCGCCCTTGGTCTCGGCCTGGATCGCGGCCTGCAGGCGCGCCCCCCCCACCAGGGTCAGCATGGTGAGGCTGCTCAGCCCCACGAACCCGACCATCCACACCACCGCGAGGCCCTGGCCCACCCGGTCGGGGCGGGGCGCGCTGAAGCGCGGCCAGCGGGTGATCCACGTCGCCGGGGTGAGCCACCAGAAGAGCTCGTCGTCCAGCAGCGGCAGGCACAGGGCCACGGTGAGCAGCTGGAAGAACCCGTAGTTGCCGGTGGCGCTGATGAGGGCCATCAGCCCCACGATGGCCACGAAGGCCCCCACGCGGGCGCCGCCCCCCGGCGCGGGCTCGGGCACGAGCGCCGGCGCGAGGCGGTGGAGCACCCGGTCGTCGAGGAGCACCGCCACCGCCGCCAGCGCCACGTTGGTCACCGGATCGAGCAGCCCGCCCATCAGCCAGGCGACCCCCACCGTCAGCCCCACGAACACCCCCAGCCGCCAGCGGCGCGGGTTGGCCAGGATCAGCAGCGGGGCCACCAGCTCGATCACCAGGGTCGCGGCGGTGGACAGGCGCTGCCACAGCTCGGGCAGCTGGTGGGCGTACCACGCCACGCCGTGGGGCAGCGGCTGGGTCCAGTAGTGGTAGGTCAGCGCCGTGAGGCTGGCCCAGGTGGGATCGCCGCTGGTGAGCTTCACCACCCCCGAGCTGAAGATGACCTTGAAGAGCAGCAGCCGCAGCAGCCAGGTCGACCACGCGCTGGGGGGCGCCGCCGTGGCGAAGCGCGGCCGCAGGCCCCCGGGGGCGTAGGGGATGGCCAGCAGGCTGGTCTCGATGAGCAGCAGGTCCCACTGGAAGCTCAAGAACGGGCCGCCCATGTGGAAGACCGTCAGGTAGAGCAGCCACAGCAGGGCCAGCATGATCCGCGGCGCGACGCCCACCAGCAGGGCGGTGGCGGCCCCCAGGCCCAGGCCGATGACGGCGGTGATCATGCCGTCGCTGGCGCTGATCCAGTGCAGGCCCGGCAGGTCGAGCACCCCCAGACCGGCCGCCACGGCGCGCTGCACGCGGTCGGCCGCCGGCGCGATGCCCTCGCTGCCCACCAGGCCGTGGGCCTGCACCGCGAAGGAGCCGAAGGCCGCCAGGTGGCACAGCGCCAGCAAGCGCAGGAACAGAAAGCGCGGGACGTGCTGCCCGGCGGACGGTGGCTTGTCGACCATGGGCGGAGTGTAGATCCCAGCCCCCGCGTTGCCCACCTTCGGGGCCGCGCCCACAGACTTTGATACAGTGCGCGCCGGCGGTTGGCGCACCGGGGAGGACGGGATGGCGAGCTGGCGAGGCGGGCTGTGGGCGGCGCTCTGCGCAGGGGCCCTGGGCTGTGACGGCGAGGCCGAGGCGCCGGCGAGCTGTGACGCCCTCGGCCAGCGGCTGGCGGTGGGCGAGCGGGCGGTGGATCCCGAGATCAACGTCGAGTGCACCTGCACGGCGGACGGCCCGCGCTGCCAGCCGTGGGACGGCACCTACGACGCGAGCGGCCCGAGCGACGGCGGCCGGCTGATCGACGCCGGCGCCGTGCCCCCGGACGCGCGGGCCGCCGCCGATCAGGGCGGGGCCGCCGACGCCGGGCCCCTGGACGCGGCCACCGACCGCGACGCCCGCCCGCCGCCCCCCTGCCCCACCACCCGGCCCGGCGGGGGGTGCGCCGCGCCCGACCAGCAGTGCCTGTACGGCGAGCCCTTCACCTGCTGCGTGCGCGACTACCCCGCCGAGCAGGTGTGCACCTGCGTCGGCAACCGCTGGCAGTGCGTGGATCACAACGCCACCTGCCTGGCGGATCCCGTCGGCCGCGCCTGCCGCCGCGAGGCCCAGGTCTGCGAGACCTGGCAGCGCCTGCAGGCCGATCGCGGCGCCGACGCCCGCTTCGCGCCAGCCTGGGACGGCGACGTGGCGCAGTGCATCGCCGGCGACATGGGCGACGCCTGGCGGCAGCGGGCCCTGGCGCGGCTGAACGACTGGCGGCTGCTGGCGGATCTGCCGGCGGTGACCACCACCCTCAATCGCGACGAGCTGGCGCAGGCCTGCGCGCTGGCCATCCACGCCCGCGGGGGCATCACGCACACCCTCACGCCGGCGGATCCCTGCTACAGCGAGGACGCCGCCCGCGGGGCC
>JAUHVS010000190.1 GCA_030424955.1 bacterium
CCCCGCATGTTCACCCGCCGTCCCCCGCTGCTGACCATCGCCTTGCTGAGCTGTCTGCCTTTGCTGGGCTGCGACGATGATGACGGCGCCGGGGGCGCCGGGGGCGCCGGGGGCGCGGGCGCGACCGGCGGCGAGGGGGGCGGCGGGGCCACGGACCAGGGCGCGGGCGGCGCTGGGGGCGCGGGCGGCGCGGGCGGGGCAGGGGGCGCGGCAGACGCCGGCCCGCCGGCCGACATGGCGCCCCCCGACATGGAGCTGCCGCCCATCGACTGGGTGACGCCCGCGGGCCTCGCCGAGCCCGTCGAGGGCGTGCCCGCTGATCCCGGCACCTGCCGCGCCGAGTGGGTCGGCGCCTTCCGCGGCTGGGTCGCCGATCAGTCCGGCCGCCCCGTGCTCGAGGCGAAGGCCCAGGCCTGCATCATCACCGAGCCCGGCAGCATGCTGCTGTGCCTGCGCCCGGCAGACGCCGACGAGGCCGGGGTCTACACCATCTCGGTGCCCGAGAGCGGCGCCTGCATGAGCGCGGTCGCCATGCGGGTGCTCAAGCCCGGCACGGGCCAGGCCACCATCTACTGCGTGGAGGATCCGGCGCTGGTGGTGGGCGAGGACGACGTCGTGCGCACGGCTGAGCCCTACGTCGTCTACAACACCGACGTGGCGAGCGTGCCCGAGATCGTCGATCGGGACGCCCCCACCACCATCACCTACGCCGACGGCCTCGAGATCGAGGTGGTGCCGGCGCGGGTGTTCACCACCAGCAGCACCATCGCGGCGGCCCGGGGGCGGGTCATCGACCCCACCGACCGCGGCCTGTGCTTCCTGCGGGACGAGCCCGCCCCCAGCCGCCTCTACGCCTTCTGGCCCGAGGCCGCCATCGACGGCCCCGGCGCGACGGTGCGGGTGCCCAACACCGACGGCCTGGCCGCGGGCGCCCAGGTGGATCTGGCGGTCCTGGGCGGGCTGGAGTGCGCCCTGGAGGACGGGACGCACATCGAAGAGGGCCACTGGTACACCTTTGGCACCGGCACCGTGAGCGCGGACGGCGCGTTCATCGTCAACGATCCCGGCGCTGAGCTGCCGTGCTTCACCTGGTTGGGCGTGACGCCCCGCTGAGGCGGGCGGCGCGGAGGAGAACGAGATGCGAGCTTCCCTGAAGTTGATGGCCCGCCGGGTCCTGCCGGCCGCGGCCCTGGCCGTGAGCCTGGGCGCGGGCCTGGCCGGCTGTGACAGCGGCACCGACGCCGCCGAGACCGGCGCGTGGCAGACCCGCCCCGCCGACACATTCCCCACCGCGAACACCGGCACCAGCGCCGGCAGCGTGCTCGCCAACCACAGCTTCCTGACGGTTGGGGGCGCGTCGTACACCCTCAAGGACGAGGTCTTCGTGCCCGGCGCGAAGGTGATGGTGCTGGCCACCGCCGCGGAGTGGTGCACGGCCTGCCGGGAAGAGGCCCCGAAGCTGCAGGATCTGCACGACGACTACCGCGACCGCGGCCTGCAGGTGCTGGTGACGCTCTTCGAGACGGCCGACTTCGACCCGGCCGGCGCCGCCCAGGCCGCCGCGTGGGTCGACCTGTACGGGGTGACCTACCCCGTGGTCGCCGATCCCGAGTTCCAGATGGAGGCGTACTACGATCCCCAGCTCACCCCCATGGTGATGGTGGTGGACGTGGACGACATGAGCATCAAGTCCATCACCACCGGCTACAACGAGTCGGACGTGCGGGCGCTGCTGGACGTGCTGCTCTGACCGACCGCGCGGGGCGCGCGCGCCGGTCGGCCGCGCCTCGCCGCGCCGTCAGCCCCGTGCCCACCCCGCTCGGCGCGCCGGCCTGAATGGCGCCCCACCGACCCCGTCTGCGCGCAGACCTCACCCCATCCGAGGAGCTCCCCATGTTGGCACGCGCTGCCTTGACCGCCCTGGCCCTGTTGACCCTGGTGGCGCCCGCCGCGGCCGAGGTCAAGCTGACCCCGCCCGCCGAGCGCCCGTCGGTGGCGAGCTTCACGCTGAACAGCCTCGACGGGAAGTCGGTGAAGCTCAGCGACCTGAAGGGCAAGGTCGTGATGATCAACTTCTGGGCGACCTGGTGCCGGCCCTGCCTGCAGGAGCTCAAGTTCGTCAGCCAGTACTACGTCGATCTGAAGGACCAGGGCGTCGAGGTGCTGGCCATCAGCACCGACGGCCCGCAGACCCTGTCGAAGGTGCGCCAGACCTTGAAGCGCCGGCACTGGAAGATGCCCATCCTGCTCGACCAGGACGGCGCCGTGATGGCCAACCTCAACCCGCGGGGCAACCAGCCCTTCACGCTCTACATCGACCGCGAGGGCCGCAAGGCGGGCGAGCACGATGGCTACACGTCGGGCGACGAGGCGGGCATGGGCGCGACGCTGAAGGCGCTGCTGGCCGAGGGCGCGACGGCGGCCCCAGCGGCGGCCCCCGCCAGCCAGGCGGCCCCGGCGAGCGCGGCCCCCGCGAGCGAGGCCGCCCCGGCCGCCGAGTAGGCGATCCGGCCCAGGCGCCGCCGCCGATCAGGGCGCCTCGGGCTCAGCCTCGGGCCCGTCCGACGGGGGCGCTGCCTCGGGCGTCCCCTTCAAGCTCCGCTTCACGTTGCGCTCCGCCTCGGCGGGTGCGGTCTTGAGGTCGCCCGCGATCTCCCGCGCGGTCGCGTTGGCCTTGTCGGTCACCTCATCCACCGTCTCGGCCATGGACTCGGCGGTGGTCTTCACCTCGTGCGCCAGCGTGCCCTCTTTGGGGCTCGACCCACAGGCCGACAGCAGCGAAACGCTCAACATCAGGGCGGGCCAACGGGGCATGGGGGGACCTCTCTCCAATCGGTTCGCGCGCATGGTGGGTGAGGCCGTCGGGCCGCGGCAAGGGCCGGGGTCGACGGCGGGGCCGCGGGCGTTCAAGATGCGGCCTCGGTCAGCAGGGGACGCCACCGATGAACTACACCGCCTGGATGCTCGCCGCCCTCATGGTCACGCCCGCGCTCGCGCGCGACGGGGTGCCGAGCGCCACCGTCACCAACACCCTCACCAGCGAGTTCCGCGCCGAGCCGCCGGGGGATCTGCAGAGCGACGACCAGTACGGCTTCTTCCTCGACCGGCTCAACATCGTCGGCTCGGCGGGGGATCTCACGACGAACGTGCGCGTGGACGCGATGTACTTCGTCGACCCCGACAGTGACGGCCTGCGCAGCGACAGCCGCGTGGAGCGGGTGCAGGTGCGCTACGCCCTGGGCAAGCTGAAGCTGACCCTGGGCGACTACTTCAAGCAGCTGGGCCGGGGGCTGGTGCTCAGCCTGCGCAAGGTGGACGAGCTGGGCGTGGACGTCAGCCTGCGCGGCGGCGACCTGAACTGGTCGGGCAGCCGCGTGCAGAGCTCGCTGTTCGCGGGTCGGGTCAACCCGGCCAACGTGGACCTGGTGTCGCAGCGCTACCTTGAGGACACCGACGACATCATGGTCGGCGGGCACACCCGCGTCAGCCTCGGCCACGACGTCTACATCGGGGCGCACGCGCTGTTCATGGAGCGCGAGGAGCCGCTGCTCGCCGAGGCCGGCGACGATCGCAACCTGACCGGCGGCGTGACCTTCGAGGTGCCGAGCCTCACCGACTGGCTGTCGGTGTATGTCGAGGGCAACATCCAGCAGATCGAGCGGGCCGGCGAGATCAGCCACAAGGCCACCGCCAACTACGTCGCCATCGACGTGACGCCCGACGGCTGGGCCTTCCTCATCGAGGGCCTGCACCTCGACGGCCTCGACCACGACACCCTGGGCTTCGAGCAGCTCGGCGGGCGCAACCTCGCGACGGATCAGCGCTTTCGCTACAACAACATCCCCACCCTCGAGCGCATCGACATGGAGGTCAGCAACGTCGAGGACGTGACCGGCGGCCGGCTGCGGGCGGAGCGGTTCTTCCTCGAGGGCGACCTGGTGCTGCACGTCAACGGGCTGTTCAAGCTCGAAGACCGCGGCGAGGGCGACGCCGAGGTGCGGGTGCTGCATGGCTTTGGCGGCATCGAGTACGTGTACGGCGGCGGGGCCTCGCGGTTCACCACCAACGGCGGCTACCGCCAGACCCAGAACACCGCCCGCGGCCAGGTCATCAAGGTGGTGTCCCACTGGGATCTGGACTGGGTGCACCACCTCACGGGGGCCTACGGCGTGCACCTGCAGAGCCTCAACCAGCTGCGCGAGCTCGAGCAGCGCCAGGGCGTGCTCGACGACAACATCCGGGGCAGCACGCTGCTGAGCGTCGACAAGGCGGGCCTGGGATCGCTGACCTTCGAGCTGGGCTACGACACCCAGTCCCAGCGCGACCGCACGCTGTTCTACGCCGGCATCCTGCTGTGGAACGCGGCGGACTGGCTGCAGGTGCGCAGCACCGTCGGCACCCAGCGCGGCGGCATCAAGTGCATCGCCGGCATCTGCCGCAACTTCCCGGAGTTCAGCGGCGCGAAGCTGGATCTGATCATCCGCCACGGGCTGACCAGCTTCTGAGCAGCGCGCCCGCGGGCGAGCCGGCGGCTACCAGCGGCCGCCGCAGCCCTCCGGATCGGGCCGCAGGATCCGCGTCTCCACCCGCCGGCCGTCGGCGTCATCGCGGTGCTCCACCCGCTGGTCGATGACCCCGTCCACGTCGCCGTCCCGCTCGGCGAAGGTGCGCGCGCCCGCCGCGCTGTACCAGTAGCGGCGGCGCCACTCCGCGGCCCCGTCGCCGTCGTAGTCTTCGTACTTGAGCACCCGCTGGCCGTCGGGCCGCTGGTAGATCCAGGTGACGTGCTCGGCGGTGCCGTCCAGATCGCCGTCCTCGAACACCCGCAGCAGGCCGATCTCGCTGTCGTCCCACGTGGTGACGCGCTGGCCCTGCACGGCCTCGTAGGTGCGCCGCCCCTGGGCGTCGAAGCGCCGCTCGGTGATCTCGTCGGCGACCCCGTCGCCGTCCACGTCCAGCGCGATCTCGACGGCGCCGCCCGTGTGGGTGTGCTGCTCGGTCCCGTCGGCGATCCCGTCCTGGTCGAGATCCCACGCGATCTCGGTGAGCCGCCCGGCGGCGTCGAAGCGCTGGGTCTCGACCACGTCGGCGTCGGCGAGGGCGTCGGTCAGCGCCCCGCCGTCGCCCCCGTGCCGGGCCACCAGCAGCTCGGCGATCCGCAGCTGGTGGGGCAACGCGCGCTGGATGAGGGGGTCGGCCTCGGGCCGCAGCGGGGCGTCGGCGTCCAGCTCGATGAGGGTCAGGGCGAGGGTGCCCTGCAGCCGCAGGCGCACCTCGTCGGGGTGGTCGGCCAGCACCGCCACGGTGAGCAGCTCGCCCCCCGCCGCGCGCTGCCAGCCCGTGAGCCGGCCCTCGGCGTCGCGGTCGAAGCGCAGCGTCACCGCGCCGTCGCCGGTGCGGCGCCAGCCCGTCAGGCGGCCCGCGGCGTCCACGGTGAGATCGTCGTGGGCCACGGCGTCGCCGCGGGCGCGCTCGAAGGCCACCGGGGCCCCATCGGGGCGCCAGGTATAGGACCAGTGCTCTTGCAGCTCGCCCCCCTCGCAGCGGGCGGGGCCGGCGTCGGCGAGGTCGGGGGCGACGATGGGCACCTGCCGCGGGGTCACGGCCGAGGTCTCGGTGCGGTCGCACCCGGTCAGCGCCAGCAGGGGCAGGATCCAGAGGGGGGTGGGGCGTGCGCGCATGGGTCACCTCGTCGGGGCTGGGTCACGCCTCCCCGTTTTCAAGGGGCGTGCCAGCGCCGCAGGGCGCGCACCCGCAGGGGATCGGCGGCCTGGGCGCCGCAGGCTGGAGCAGCCGCCCCCCAGCGCGCTGGGGTAGGGGGGCTCCGGCCGGAGCGCCGGGGGCCGGTGAGGGGTCAGCCGCAGCCGCTGCAGGTCGCCTCGCCGCTGCCCGGGAGCTGCTGGCACGACTGGGTGTCGGCGTCGCAGGTCATGCGGCAGGCGCCGCTCTTGCAACTCTGCGTACAGGCGGTGGAGCCGTTGCAGGTGACGTCGCAGGCGCCGGTGCCGCACGAGACGGCGCAGCGGGCGTTGGGGCCACAGGTCACGGTGCAGCCGCCGGTGGCGCAGCGCACGGTGGCCTGGGCCGCGCCCGCGACGTCCACGGTGCAGGCGCCGGTGGCCGGGCACTGCAGGTCGCACTGGTTGGCGCCCTCACACTCCAGGTAGTCGGCGAGGCTGCCCGTGGGATCGTCGTCACAGGCGGGGGTGGCCCCGAGCAGGGGCAAGAGCCAGAGCAGCGACAGTCGAAGCGCGCGCATGGGGATCTCCGGGGCTGGGGGCGATGGGGGGAGCGTGGGCAATCCCCACGGGGCGATCAAGCGTCACGGGGAGGCCGCGCGGCCAGGGCCGACGCGCCCGGCGCTGACTGTCAAGATAACGTCAGCCGGACCCCGCCAAACTTGCGTTTGGGGTCGCGGTCCCGCGAAATGGCAGGCGACCCAAGAGCCCCCCGCGAGCTTCAGATCATGGCGAACGTCGACCTCAAAGCGCTGATCAGCACCCTCAACCCCTACTGCAATCAGAGCTTGGAGGGGGCGGCGGCGGCCTGTGTGAACCGTGGCCACTACGAGGTCACCGTCGAGCACCTGC
Organism: bacterium; assembly: GCA_030424955.1. Taxonomy (GTDB): domain Bacteria; phylum Myxococcota_A; class Bradymonadia; order UBA7976; family UBA1532; genus JACKDL01. The sequence continues at coordinate 6,591 of JAUHVS010000190.1, forward strand.
TGCTGACCATGCTCGAAGACGGCAACGGCGATCTGAGCAACATCTTCCTGCACTTCGGCCGCGATCCTGGCCGCTTGCAGAAGGCGCTGCAGCCCGCGCTCGAGACCTTCAAGCGCGGCAACACCGGCCGCCCGGTGTTCAGCCCGTTCCTGATCCGCCTGGTCGGGCGGGCCTTCATGATCGCCAGCATCGACTTCAAGCTGCCCGAGGTGCGCTCGGGCACCCTGCTGCTCGCGCTGCTCGAGAACCCGGGGCGCTACATCAGCGGCGACTACGCCGACATCCTCGAGACCCTGGGCCAGGATCACCTCAAGGCGAACTTCTTCGAGATCACCCACACCAGCGTCGAGACCCGGCAGGCGAACGCCAAGGCGCGGGCCACGGGCCGGCCGGTGTCGGGCGCCGAGGGCGAGGCCGACGACCTCGGGGGCGACATGGCCGCCGACGACAGCTCGGCGCTGGCCCGCTACGGCACCAACTTCACGCAGCGGGCGCGGGCCGATCAGATCGATCCGGTGTTTGGGCGCGATCGCGAGATCCGCCAGCTGATCGACATCCTCGCGCGGCGCCGCAAGAACAACCCGATCATCGTGGGCGAGGCGGGCGTCGGCAAGACGGCCCTGGCCGAGGGCCTGGCGGTGCGGATCGTCGACGGCGACGTGCCCGACGTGCTCGAGGGCGTCGAGCTGATCGGCCTCGACCTGGGCCTGCTGCAGGCGGGCGCGGGCATCAAGGGCGAGTTCGAGGCGCGCCTCAAGCAGGTCATCGACGACGTGAAGGCGTCGCCCAAGCCCATCATCCTGTTCATCGACGAAGCCCACATGATGATCGGCGCCGGCGGGTCCGAGGGGGGCAGCGACGCGGCCAACCTGCTCAAGCCGGCCCTCGCCCGCGGTGAGCTGCGCACCATCGCCGCCACCACCTGGTCGGAGTACAAGAAGCACTTCGAGAAGGACGCCGCCCTGTCGCGCCGCTTCCAGCTGGTGAAGCTGGAGGAGCCCGGCGTCGAGGCCACCGCCACCATGCTCCGGGGCCTGCGCAGCCGCTACGAGGCCGATCACGGGGTCATCATCCGCGATGACGCCCTGATGGCGGCCGCCAAGCTGGGCGCGCGCTACATCACCGGCCGCTACCACCCCGACAAGGGCATCGACCTGGTGGACACCGCCGCCGCCCGCGTGCGGGTGGCGCTGTCGAGCAAGCCGGCGGAGCTGCAGGACGCAGAGCGCCACATCGAGACCCTGGATCGCGAGCTCAACGCCCTGCGCCACGACGCCGAGCAGTGCGCCGTGCCCGTCGAGGAGCGCGTCGGCGAGCTCGAGGCCGATCTGGCCGAGACCCGCGAGCGGGTGGTGGCCCTCACCGAGGCGTGGACCACCGAGACCACCGCCGCCGAGAAGGTGCTGGAGGCCCGCAAGGCCCTGAGCCAGTACCAGCTCGGCGCCGAGCAGGGGGCCACCCTGGACCAGGACACCCTCGACCGGCTGCAGATCGAGCTGCGCGCGGCGATCTACGATCTGCGCGAGGTGCAGGGCCGCGATCCCATGGTCAACGTGGAGGTCACGCCCGAGGTCATCGGCAAGGTCATCAGCGACTGGACCGGCATCCCCCTGGGCAAGATGGTGCGCGACGAGGCGTCGGCGCTGTTGAGCTTCGAGGAGAACCTGGGCGCGCGCATCAAGGGCCAGGATCACGCGCTGGAGGTCGTGGCGACCCGGGTGCGGGCCGCCAAGGCCGGGCTCAAGGATCCGCGCACGCCCATCGGCGTGTTCCTGTTCGTGGGCCCCAGCGGCGTCGGCAAGACCGAGACCGCGCTGGGCATCGCGGATCTGCTCTTTGGTGGTGAGCGGTTCATGACCACCATCAACATGAGCGAGTTCCAAGAGAAGCACACCGTCAGCCGGCTGATCGGGAGCCCGCCGGGCTACGTGGGCTACGGCGAGGGTGGGGTGCTGACCGAGGCCGTGCGCCAGCGCCCGTACTCGGTGGTGCTGCTCGACGAGTGCGAGAAGGCCCACCCCGAGGTGCTCAACCTGTTCTACCAGGTGTTCGACAAGGGCGTGCTCTCGGACGGCGAGGGCCGGGTCATCGACTTCAAGGACACCGTGATCTTCCTGACCAGCAACCTGGCCAGCGACCTGATCATGGAGCACACCCACCAGGGCGAGCTGACCCTGGACCACGAGGAGCTGACCAAGCGCATCCGCCCGGTGCTGTCGGGGCACTTCAAGCCGGCGCTGCTCGCCCGCATGACCATCGTGCCGTACTTCCCCATCAACCCCTCGGTGATGGTGGGCATCGTGAAGCTCAAGCTGGGCCACCTGCGCGAGCGGCTCTTCGAGAGCCACAAGATGGCGCTGGAGGTCGAGCCCGCGGTGGTGCAGGCCATCGCCGACCGCTGCAACGAGGTCGAGACCGGCGCGCGCAACGTGGACTACATCATCAACGGCACCCTGCTGCCGAAGGTGTCGTCGGCGCTGCTGGCCCA
>JAUHVS010000191.1 GCA_030424955.1 bacterium
CCAGCACGCCGTCGCCGTCCACGTCGGGATCGCACGCGTCGCCGGCGCCGTCGCCGTCCAGATCCGCCTGGTCCGCGTTGACGTCGAGGGGGCAGTTGTCGTCGACGTCGGGCACGCCGTCGCCGTCGTCGTCGGCGTCGCAGGCGTCGCCCTGGCCGTCGCCGTCCAGGTCGGCCTGATCGGCGTTGGGGATCAGGGGGCAGTTGTCGGCCGGATCGAGCAGGCCGTCGCCGTCGGTGTCGACCTCGATGGTGCAGTCCGCCGAGCAGCCGTCGCCCGCGGCGCCGTTGCCGTCGTCGCAGGTCTCTTCGCCCTCGATGATGCCGTTGCCGCAGACGGTCACGCCGCCGTTGCGCACCTGGAAGCGCCAGATGCCGGGGATGTCCACGTTGCTCGACGTGCAGACCTCGAGCACCTGAGGGGTGCGCGAGATGTCGAGCTGCAGGAAGTTCTGCTGATCGCCGGCGTCGAAGCCGACCTGGGCCGGCGTCCCGCCGAGCCCGTTGACGCCGTTGGAGGCGTCGCCGGTGGTCCACTCACAGCGGTTGTAGCGAAACTCCACGTCGAAGTCGCCGGCCACCACGTCGCTGCGGTCGGTCAGCACCAGCTGGAAGCTGTTCAGCTTGTTGGTCTGCGCGTTGTAGTAGCCGACCTCTTCCCAGGTGACGACGACGCGGCCGCGCTGGCCGTTGACCGGCGCCTCGACGGCGTACCAGATGCCGTTGGGCACGCCGGCCCCGCGGGTGTCCACGTCGCCCCAGAAGGGCGCGATCATGGGCCGCGCCGCCACGGGGAAGGGCACCGGCGTGTAGGCGCTGACCGCCCCACTGAAGGTGATGTTGCCGTTGGTGTTCAGCCAGAACTGCTGGTGCACCTGGCCAAAGAAGTTCAGGCCGCCGGGGAAGGCCGCCCCGAGCTGGATGGGGCCCTCGCTGCCGTCGTCGTTGCCATCCACGGGCCCGAGCCCATAGCCCGCGACGCCCCCCAGGCCCCCGATGAGATCCGCCTGCGCGAGGGCGGTGGCGGGCGCCCCCAGCGCCACGGCGAGGGCCAACCACGTCTTCAACAATCGATACACTGTGATCCCTCCGAATGCTCGGCGCTCCCATAGAGGACAAAAACAGATGCCCTCTTCGCCGTGCTCGAAGGATCGTCGGGAAGCCGGGTCAATGCAAACCCAAGGGGCTCAAGTCGCGCACAGCGGCGGCCGGGGGGGCCTTGAGCGGCGGCCGGCGCCTGTCAGAACCGGTACAGGTACAGCAGGTCGAGGGTCCGCACGGTCTGCTTGTCGAGGTCGATGATGTCGTTGGCGGTGTTGCCACTGTAGCGGCCCTCGAGCGTCCACTGCTCGGCCCGCAGCCCCAGGCCCGACACGCCGTCCAGCGTGACGTCGAAGGTGCCCCCCCGCACGTCGCCGTCCCCAAACAGCGAGTAGCCATAGACCTCGAGGCTCATGGGGGAGCGATCCCAGATCTTGATCTCCAGGGTGCCCACCAGCGGGTGCACGCTGTCCTGCGCCACGAAGTCGCCCACCCGGTGGTGGATGCCCTGGGTGCGCGCGCCGACCAGCAGCCCGAAGGTGTCGCCCCGCAGGCCGATCTGCGCCTGGTAGCCGATGCGGGCGCTGAGGGCGATGGCGCCCTCCTTCTTGTCGGCCCCGTAGCGCTGGGCCTCGCTCGTGCGCCCGCCGACCGAGAAGTCCATCATGAAGAGGTCTTGGAAGACCCAGCCCTCGGACATGTCGGCTGCGGCCGTGAGCGCCGGGTACGCGACGCGCATCGAGAAGCCGTACGCCTCCCGGTCGCCCTGCACCGGCAGGCCCACGCTGCTGACCCGGTTGACGCCCATGCCCACCACGCCAACGGTGTAGCCGCGCTCGATGAGCCCCAGGCCCTCCATGTCGTCTTTGCTGACCTGTCGGCCCACCTTCACGTTGCGGTCGCTGGCCTTGGCCGCCCACTCGGCCTCGGCGAAGGTCGGCGCCGCGCCCTGCACGACCCGCTGCACGGCGGCGGCGTCGAGCCCATACCGACGGGCGAAGCGCGCGGCCGTCGCCCGGTTGACCTTCCCCGCGATGATCACCGCGCGCACGTCCCGGTCTTCGCTCGTGGCCACGTCGCCCGCCGCGTCGGCCGCCTGGGCCTCTCGGAGCCACACGGCGGCCCGCTCGGCGGCCACGGCGGCCTGCGCCTTCTCGCGGGCCCGCTGCGCCAGGACCGCGATGGCCTGGTTGGTGAGGCCGCTGAGCGTCTTGTCGCTGTCGATGCGCTTGGATCCGTGGGGGCTCTGGTAGGCGGTGTCGGTCGCCTTGGCCCCGGCCGAGACGGTGAGCGGCACGTCCCCGCCGGCCCAGGTGACCTGCAGGGTCGCCGCCAGGGAGACCGCGTTCTGCTCCGTGCGCACGGTGCGGGTCCCGGTGCGCGCCACGTCGCGGTACTTCGTGACCACCCGGCTCTCATAGCGCGGCACGCTCTTGTAGGTGCTGCAGTCCGAGGTGCGGGTGACCTCGTACTTGTCGTAGCCGCCCTTCCCGTTCGGGCGCAGCACCGGCAGGGTTGTGGAGCAGGTCTTGGACTGCGTGCGCACCTGATCGGTGCCGACCTGCACGCGCACCGTCTCTTGGTAGGGCACCTTCTCGGTGTACTGGTAGGTGACCTGCCGGGTGCTCACGCGCTGGGTGGGTTCGCAGCGGGTCAGGGTCACGCGCACCTGCGCGCTGACGGCGCCCGCGCGCTTGAGTTGGCTGACGACCCGGTCGGCCTCGGCGGCGCAGCCCGCCCCGGCGCGGGTCGCCGCCAGCCCAACCGACACCTCCTTCGCCACCGCCGCCGCGGCGTCGCTCTTGGGCGACGCGGTGAGCTGGGCCCGCAGGTTCGTGTGGAAGGCCTGGGCCCCGGTGGGCGCGCCCGCTGGGGGGGCGGCGTGGTGGGCCGCCGCCCGGGCCCGCAGATCCGCCAGGCGGTCGGCCAGCGGCTTGGGCACGTCGCGGCCGAGGGGCGCGAGCAGCGCCTGCACCCCGTCGAGGGCGGGCAGGTAGAACCCCTTGCTCGCCGGGGCCTCGGCCGCCGGCCACAGGGCCTCGATGCGCCGCACCATGGCCGCCACCACCGCCTGATCGCCCTCGCTGCCGGGCTCGCCGCCGTTGCGCCAGTACCAGGTGCGGACCTCGGCGATGGCCTTCAGCCCGTCGCGGCCGGGGGTCTTCTCGGCCGCCCGCACCCGCGTCAGCACCCGGCCCTCGGCGATCTTGCGGCGGCCCGCGCGCACCGCCTCGCGCTCCCGGGGGCTCAGGTAACCCTTGCCTGCCCGCGCGTAGGCCCGCTCGGCCGCATCCCAGCGCTGCGCGTTGACCGCGTCCTCGGCCTCCTTGAGGGCCGGCGGCGCGCCCCCGCAGCCCCAGACCAGGCTCAGCCCCGCGAGCACGCAGATCCGCCGCATCCCGTGCAGTCGCCTCATGGCACCGTCACCTGGTCGGGGCCAGGGGTGTTGTCGTCGGTGTAGTAGTCGCGCAGCACCGCGCCGGATCGCCCGTCGCGGATGCGCCAGACGTGGCGCCGGAAGGTCGGCTGCAGGTGGCGCCCCCCCGGCGGGATGCTCGCGTAGGGCCGCTCGACGCAGCCGCCGTCCACCCAGAACAGGTCGACGGAGCGGTCGACGTAGAGGTTGTTGAAGGTGACCTCCAGCGCCGCGCCGCCGTCCGCCGAGCAGGTCAGCGGCTCGGGGGCGAACTGGTCGTCGCGCTGCGCGTCGGGCGCCGACGGATCCTGGGCGTCGCGCCGCGAGGCGACCTCCGCGGAGTAGGCCTCGATGGAGCGGTCGGCGTCGGGCAGGCAGCCGGCGAGCCCAGCCGCCAGCGCGGCCAGGGTCAGCCAGCGGGTGGGCCCCCGCCCTGTCCGGGTGAGCGGATCGGGCGGGCACCCGGGGGGGGGCGCGGCGGCGAGTCGATCGGGAGCGTGCATCGCGTGTTCACACCTGTCGGGGCGGTCTGTGGGCCAAGGGGCGGCGGCGCGCGCCCATCGGTCGGGACGTCCGGCCCTTCAGCAAGGGTCGTGCCGCACCGTGCCACAGGCGCCAGGGGGGCGCGAGGCGAGGGCGCCCCGGCCGCAAAGTGCGGGCGCCCCCCTTGACCCGTGTGCCCGCGTGCGTCGAGCATCGACCCACACTGAGGACCGGGGGAGGTCGACGATGACGCGTGGGACATGGGGTGTGCTGTGGCTGGGCCTGATGGCGTGGACCGCTGGCTGCGATGACGGCGGCGGCGGCTCGGGCGGCGCCGGCGGGGGGACCGCCGCCGACATGGGCGGCGCCGGGGGCGAGGGCGGCGGCGCCCTGCAGTGCGCCGCCAGCGAGCGCGCCTGCGCCGGGGAGTGCATCGATCCGGCGTCTGACGCCCGCCACTGCGGCGGCTGCGGCAACGCCTGCATGACCGGCCAGCGCTGCCTCGAGGGCAACTGCCGGGCGCCGACGGGTGAGGCCTGCAACGGCCGCGACGACGACCTCGACGGCGCCACCGACGAGGGCGACGACGGCAACCCGCTGCAGGTGCAGTGCGACAACCTGTGCGGCGCGGGCACCCGCACCTGCACCAACGGCCAGCTGGGCGAGTGCTCCGCCCCGGCCCCGCAGGCCGAGGCCTGCGACGGCGCCGATAACGACTGCGACGGCAAGACCGACGAGGGGGTGACCACCACCTACTACCGCGACGCCGACGGCGACACCCACGGCGATCCCGCCCTGGCCAACGCCCTGCAGGCCTGCACGCCGCCGATGGGCACCGACTACGTGGCCAGCAACGACGACTGCGACGACGGCGACGGCGACACCTACCCGGGCGCGGCCGAGAGCTGCGCCGACGAGAAGGACAACGACTGCGACATGGTGGTCAACAACGACTGCCCCTGCGCCCCCATCGGCGACACCCGCCCCTGCGGCGCCGACGAGGGCGCCTGCCGCGCCGGCGTGCAGACCTGCGGCGAGATGGGCTGGAGCGAGTGCGGCGGCGAGGACTTCATCGGGCCCGCCGAGGAGAGCTGCACCGGCAGCGACGACGACTGCGACGGCAACATCGACGAGAACCTGCCCGAGGATCCCTGGGAGGGGCTGGGCGGCAACGACGCCAACAACGACACCTGCGAGCGCGCCCGCCCCGTGCCCGCCGTGGAGGAGGACGCCGAGGCCGCCGTCATCATCAACGACGGCACCCTGTACCACGCCGCCGCCGACGCCCCGGCGGACTCGGACTGGTACCGCGTCAACGCCAACGAGGGCTTCGGCTTCTGCGTGCCCGGCACCCGCGAGTGCGGCATGACCCTGGCGGTGGTGTTCCGCCTGCCCGAGTTCGCCCTGCGCGACGACTACGAGCTGTGCCTGCACTACGACGACGGGCTGGGCTGCGGCGACGTGCTGAGCACCTGGTGCATGGGCGTCGACAGCGACGAGTTCTGGAGCGACGAGAACGGCGCCTACAGCTTCGCGGTGATCTGGGACGGCCGCTGCGCGCTGGACTCCAGCCGCGAGTTCTTCATCGAGGTGCGCGGCCCGCAGAACATCAACGCCTGCTCGCCCTACACCATCGGCATGGCGTTCTCGCAGCTCGAGGACGTCGAGTGCGGCGACGACCGCGCCGATCCCGTGCTGGTGAACCCCAACGCGATGGGCATGTAGCAGGCTGCTGGTCGGCCGTCGCCCGGCCGGCGCCCACGCCGCCCACCCCCCACCTACCCCCTGCCCCGCGGCGGCGCGCCATGCCATGCTGCTGGCAGGGGGTCCATTCCATGTCTGATTTCAGCGTGAGCCACGCCTGGGTCGTCGGGATCGACGCGTACCAGGGCGATATCCCGGCCTTGAAGACGGCCGTCGCCGACGCCCAGGCCATCGCCGCCCTGCTCAAGGCGCAGCAGGGCTACGACCGGGTGACCGTGCGCACCAACGCCGAGGCGAGCCTCGCGGCGCTGATCACCGATCTCGAGGTGACGCTGCCCGGCCAGATCGGCGACGGCGATCGCCTGTTCATCTACTTCGCGGGCCACGGCATCGCGCAGGACGGCGACGACGGCCCCGAGGGCTTCCTGGTGCCGCAGGACGCCGACGGCCTGCGCCCGTCCCTGCTGCCCATGAGCCGGGTGGCGACGGCCCTGAAGGCCCTGCGCTGCCGGCACCTGATGGTGGTGCTCGACTGCTGCTTCGCCGGCGCGTTCCGCTGGTCGTCGCTGCGCAACATCATCCCGAAGCCGCGGGCCGTCTACCGGCACCGCTACGCGCGCTTCGTGCAGCACCCGGCGGCGCAGGTGCTCACCTCGGCCGCGGCGGACCAGACGGCCCTCGACACCTTGAGCGGCCTGCGCATCGGCCGCCGCCCGGTGGAGGGCACCCACTCCCCCTTCGCGGCGGCGCTCATGCGCGGCCTGCAGGGCGAGGCCGATCTGCCGGGCGCGGACGGCCGCACCGACGGGGTGATCACCGCCACCGAGCTGTACCAGTACGTGCGCGACGTGGTGGAGGTCGCCGTCACCCAGCGGATCGGCCGCAGCCAGACCCCCGGCCTGTGGCCGCTGCCGCAGCACGGCCGCGGCGAGTTCCTGTTCAGCGTGCCCGGGGTCGAGCCCCGGCTGCTCGAGGACCCCCGCCTCGACGCCGCGAACAACCCGTGGCGCGGCCTGCGGCCCTACACCGCCGACGAGGCGTCGCTCTACGTCGGGCGCGACGCCGACGTGGCCGCCCTCACCGAGCGCCTCGGGCGCCCGGGCCTGGTGGCGGTGGTGGGGCCGTCGGGGGCCGGCAAGAGCAGCTGCGTGGGCGCGGGCGTGGTGCCCCGCCTGATCACCCAAGGCGTCGCGGTGCTGGGCCCGCTGCGCCCGGGCGATCAGCCCATGACCCGGCTGGCCCCCCTGTGGGCGCGGCCGCTGCCGCCCAACACGGTGGCGGTCATCGACCAGCTCGACGAGCTCTTCACCGTGTGCTTCGACGAGGCCGCTCGCCGCAGCGCGCTGGCCGGGCTCGCCGACTACCTGGCCGCCGGCGGCACGCTGCTGGTGAGCCTGCGCACCGATCTGGAGGGGGCCTTCGAGGGCAGCCCGCTGGGCCCCGCGCTGGCGGCCGGGCGCTACCCCCTCGCCCCGATCCCCCGCGAGGGCCTGCGCGAGATCGTGCTCGTCCCGGCGGAGCAGCGGGTCTTGTACTTCGAGCCGCCGAGCCTGGTGGACACCCTGGTGGACGCCGTGGCCGACCGGCCGGGGGGCCTGCCCCTGCTGTCCTTCGCCCTGTCGGAGCTCTACCGCCACAGCATCGAGCGCGGCGACGGCGATCGCGCCCTCACCAGCGCCGATCTGGCCGCCATCGGGGGGGTCACCGGCGCCCTGCGCCAGCGGGCCGAGGCCATCTACGCCGAGGCCGACGCCGACACCCGCGACACCCTGCGCCGGCTGATGCTGCGGCTGGTGCGGATCGCCGGCCCGGACCGCACCCGCCGGCAGGTCACGCAGGCGGAGCTCACCCCTGCCGTGCCGGCCGAGGCCGTGCGGCTGGCGGCGTGCCTCGACGCCCTCACCGCCCGGCACCTGGTGGTGCGCGGCGGCAGCGCGGGCGCGGGCGTCGTGGAGGTCGCGCACGACGCCCTGCTCACCGACTGGGACCGGCTGGACGGCTGGATCGACGCCGATGAGCTGCCGGTGCAGCGCACCCTGTGGCAGGCCGCCGAGGCCTGGCGCGCCGGCGGCGAGGCCCGCGCCCAGCTGTGGCACGACGATCCGCGCCGGGCCCGCGCCGAGTCGCTGCCCGACGTGGCCCTCAACACCCTGGAGCGCGACTTCCTGGTCGCCTCAGCCGCCTGGGCGCTGACCCGCAAGCGGCGGCTGCGCACCGCGGTGGGCGTGGCCGTGGTGCTCCTGTTGGGCATCGGCGCCTTCGCCTGGATCCAGCGGGACGGGCGGCTCGCTGAGGCCGCCCGCAGCGCCGCCGCCACCGCCAAGGCAGACCGGGAGACCATCGAGCGCCTCGAGGCCGACGCCCTGCGGGCGATGGAGGCCCAGCTCGCCGTCGCGCCCGACCTGCTGAGCAGCGACGACCCCGATCGCCTGCTGCGGGGGGTGCGCCTGCTGGCCGGGGTGACCGTCACCCACGCGAAGCGGCTGCCTGAGGCCGCCCGCCGCACCCTCGCCGGCTGGGCGCAGGTGGTGGCCCCCGACGCCCTGCTCAGCCGCGCCCTGCGGCCCAACGTGCTGGAGCGCGGGGGGCAGGCCTGGCTCATGATGGGCGACGGCCAGGCGCGCGCGCTGGATCGGGTGCCCGACCGCTGGTTCGCCCTGCCCGGCGGTCAGGTCGCCACCCTCGACCCCGTCGGCCGCCAGCTCGACATCTACCGCGCCGGGGGCCAGCCACCCCTGACCATCGCCCTGGCGCCCGACTGGGGCGAGCTGCGGGGCGCGGCGCTGCTGCGGGGCTCGGACGCGGTGGTCTTCGAGCTCGTCGACGCAGGCCACATGCGCTACCAGATCCACCTGCTGGCCGTGGACCTGGCCGCAGGCACCTGGGACGTCGCCACCGCGAGCGCGCCGGATGGGCGCGCCTGGGGGGACTGCACCCGCTTCATCGGTGGCAAGCAGCTCGCCTTTGGCCCCGACGGGAAGCTGAAGGCCGCCACCGTCGACGTGGACGCGGTGGACCACCAGGCGACCCTCGCCACCTGTGCGCGCGCCCTGCTGCCCAGCCACCCCGTGGGCCTCTCGGCCCTCAACCCCATCGAGCCGGCGTGGCGCCGCTGGTCGCGCGAGCCCGTCGCCGGCCCCGAGGCCGTGCGCCTGGGCCGCGGCGAGCGCGGGCTGCCCGTGGACGTGCGCGCCCGGCTCCGCGACGGCCCGGCCGCCTGCCGGCCCCTGGTGGACGCGCCGCTGCTGCGCCAGTTCGCCGCAGGGCGCTGGCAGGCGACCGTCGGGCTCGACGAGAACCAGGGGGACGTGCAGCTGGGCGTCTGCCTCGCCCACGAAGGGGCCCCCATCACCCGGGCCTTTGGCGTGCCGGTCACGGGCTACCGCTGGAATGAGCTCGACATCGCTGCGCGGGTCGTGCCCGGGACC
>JAUHVS010000192.1 GCA_030424955.1 bacterium
CCGAGAAGACGGGCTACTTCGTGCTGTGGCGCGAGGCCTTCGACATGCTCATGGAGGACTTCCCCGAGCAGAAGGCCCGCATCGAGCACGTGGCCGACCGCCGCCGCGCGGTGCTGGCGGGCGCCGTGGTGCCCCCGCCGCTGCCGCCCATGGCCCAGGCGCTGACGGGCATGAGCATGGTGTGCCCGGTGTGCGGCGAGGTCAGCGACATGGCGGTGGAGTGCCCGGCCTGCGGCGCCGACGTCGAGGCCGAGCGCAAGGCCACCTTGCCGATGACCCGCTGGGACTTCAGCCAGGCCGAAGAGGTCTGAGCCGCTGGGGCCCACCCGCCCACCCGCGGGCGGCCCGCTGCGCCCGCCCCCCCCCATTGAGTGCCGGAGATCGTGAGCGCTGTGTGCGCTGGGTGCGCGGCGCGTGCGCACTCAGTGTACGTTGAGCGGCTCGCGGGTCGTTGCCAGCGTGCATCGGCGGCACACCCGCCGTGCCGTGGCTGCACGGGCGCGGCCGCCGGGGCGCCAGCCGCCGGGGCTGCGCGGTCGGCACGGCCCGTGCAGTACGCCCCCTCGCCGCTGATTGGCGCGAGGGAGTTGGAAGATGCGTTACGTCTTGGCTGCGTGGGTGTTCGTGCTGGGGATGCAGGGGGCCGCGGCGGCCACCTCGGTCTGCGTCGATGTCGAGGTGCGCTCCTGGACTCAGGGCGCGGCCAACAATTCAGCGGAAAATGGGGAGGCCCCGGCGGCCGGGGTCGAGGTGCCCGAGGCGATGGGTCAGCCCGTCGTCGCGGAGCCGGTGGATCCCTTCGCCATCGACCCCGCCCGCTACCTGGAGCGGCTGGTGCGCTACGAGGTCACCCACGAGGTGGGCTTCGAGGCCGTGGACACCGGCTGCGCCGAGCGGGTGCACATCGAGCTGTACCCGCTGCGCATGGGCTGGACGGTCTTCGCCCGCTACACGGGCCACGCCCGGGAGGAGAAGGTCGATGAGGTGCAGCTCGACGAGTTCACGCCGCTGGCCCAGCGGCTGGTGCGGGCGCTGCTCTGGGACCGGGCCATCACCCAGGTGATCAACCGCGAGAACGTGCTGCGGGCCGACAGCCAGACCAACCTGCGGCGCATCCGCGGGGAGGGGCACGCGACGCTCGGCCTGGGCACGCAGGTGCGGGCCGGGCAGCTGGCGACCCTGGGCGCCGACGGCGCGACGGATGAGCTGCGGATCCTCACGCCCCTGAGCGTGCAGCTGGGCTACCGCGGCAAGTACAAGGCGTGGGGCCTGGACGTGTTCGTGCGCGGCGCGCTGGGCACCAACCACGAGGCGCCGCGGCGCAACCCCACCGGCGGGCACGTGGACTTCGAGCACGCCGTGGGCGCGGGCCTGCACTTCCTGCGCTACCTGGACGCCGTGGGCATGACCTCGTGGTACTTCGGCGGCGGCGCCATGTTCGAGGTGAGCGGGTTCTCGGTCATCAAGCCCGACGGCAGCCGCCAGGACGGCGACACCGAGACCTTCTACACGGGCGGGCTCAACGCCGACTTCGTGTTCGGCTACGAGTTCATGCGCACCAGCCGGGTGCACTTCTACCTGCAGGGCGAGCTGCACGTGCCCACCTTCCAGCTCGACACCGAGGTGGACGCCGGCGGCGTCGACACCTACCTGCCCGGCGGGCTGCTGCAGGTCGGGATGGTGTTCTGAGATGCGCCGGGCGCTGGTCGTGCTGTGGCTGTGGGTCGCCGTGACCCCCGCGGTGGCCTCGCCGACCGAGACCTGTGTGCAGGTGCACACCGACGTGGCCGATGTGGGGCAGCTGCGCAAGCTGGTGGAGCTGGAGGTGGGCCGCCACCCGACCCACCAGATCGCCGCCGGCGCGTGTGAGAGCTACGTGCGCATCGAGCTGCTCAAGATCGGCGAGACCCGCTACGTCACCGGGCGCATCAACGCCCAGGTGCCCCACCGCGAGCAGGTGGAGGGCGACGACGTGGCGGGGGCCGTCGAGGAGACCCTGCGGGTCATCTTGCACAACGATCCGGTGCGCCTGCGGGGGCCGCGGCGGCGCAACTGGGCCCAGCGGCAGCTCGACACCCTGCGCACCGGGCGCACGGCCTTTGGGGTCGAGGTGTTCCAGGTGATGGCCGTCGACGGCGACACCGGGCTGCAGAGCCTGCCAGGCCTGGGGCTGTCGATCCGCCGCGAGGTGGCCGAGTGGCAGATCGGCGCGCGGCTCGCGCTGGCGGGCCGGCTGGACGACACGCCGGAGCGCGCGCTGACCCTGGACGGCGGCCTGCAGCTGGGCGCGAGCTGGTTCTTCGGCGACGGCGACACGGCCCTGTACGTGGGGCCGGTGGCGGGGCTGGCGTTCCAGCGCTTCGAGGGGCCCTCGGCCATCGACGGGCGCACCACGACCTTCGACGCCCTGGGCTTCGCCGCCGGCGGCCGGGCCGGCGTGGAGCTGCTGCGCACCACCCGCGCGCGCCTCGACCTGTTCGCCCAGGTGCTGGTGCCGGTGTTCACGGCCAGCGACGACGAGGAGGGGGTCGTGGACGGCTGGTACCCCACCGCGAGCGTCGGCGTGGGCCTGCTGCTCTGACGCAGGCGGCCGCGATCGCGAGGCGGGCGCGCCGTCGTGGTGGCGCAACCCGGACCGGATCGGTCAGGGTACGGGCTGTCTGTATTGCCCCGAGGCTCCATGATTCGCGCGCTCATCGGCCGGCTCTGGCTGTTCGTCTTTCGCTGGCGCCTGGTCGGCGACCTCCCGCCGCACCGCAAGTACGTGCTCATCGCCGCCCCCCACACCTCGAACTGGGACCTGCCGTTCATGCTCGCCACCGCGTGGATCTTGCGGGTGCGCGTGCAGTGGATGGGCAAGCACACGCTGTTCGAGGGCCCCTTCGGCTGGTTCATGAAGGCCCTGGGTGGGCTGCCGGTGGATCGGCGCGCGCCGCAGGGGCTGGTGGCGCAGGTGGTGTCGGTGTTCGAGGCGAGCGAGTCGATGGTGCTCGCGATCCCGCCCGAGGGCAGCCGCAGCTACCGCGACCACTGGCGGTCGGGCTTCTACCGCATCGCCCTGGGGGCCGGCGTGCCGGTGGCGACGGGGTTCTTGGACTTCAAGACGCGGCGCTGCGGCCTGGGCCCGCTGATCGAGCCCACCGGCGACGTGAAGGCCGACATGGATCAGGTGCGGGCCTTCTACGGGCCCATCGCCGGCAAGTGCCCGGCCGACAAGGGGCCCATCCGGCTGCGCGAAGAGGACGCGGACGGCGCGGCCGAGGCGCCGGTCACGGCGGGGGCAGCGGGCCCCACAGGCTGACGTCCAGCCGCCCCTGGACGGGGGCGCCGGCGCTGCGCTCGGCGGCGTCGAAGGTGAGGGTGCCCTCGAGGCACCGGGCGATCTCGACGCCCTCCCCCCGCTGCGCGTCGTAGCGGCTGAGGCTGCAGGCGATGCCGTCCTCGGCCAGCGAGTAGGCGCCCGGCGTGATCAGGTCGGGCGGCACCCCCAGGTACATGAACCAGAGCTGCCGGTTGGCGAAGAACGCCGGCAGGATGAACACCGCGCCGCCGTCCTCGGCCAGCCCGGCGGCCGCGCCCACGTCCAGGGGCAGGATGGGCCGGCCCTCCAGCTCGCCCGAGAGGGTGCCGTCGCCGGTGGCGAAGGTGTCGTCGGTGGGCCAGCTGCCCCAGGTGGTGTCGAAGGTCATCTGCGCGGCGCCGATCTCGACCTGGCACAGGCTGGCGCGCAGGGGCAGGTCCCAGTCCACGCCGCCGCGGTCGAGCTCGGCGGCCACCCGCTCGCCCTGGTTGATGATGAAGCTGCGCAGCCGGCCCAGGGCCGCCTGGTGCTCGGCGCGGTTGCCGGGCAGCAGGGCGGGCGCGATGAGCGTGGCCCAGGTGTCCACCTGGCTGAGCAGGGCCAGCGGATCCCAGGCGGTGTCGAGCAGGGTCTGCAGGCGGTCGAGGTAGCGCGCGCGGCCTTCGGGGTGCAGGTACAGGCGGCGGGCGAGGACGCCGGTCGCCATGATCGAGGGCGGCGCGAGCTCGCGCTCGAAGAGCAGCCAGGGGGCCTCGAAGGTGGCGTCGGGGCCCCAGGGCAGGAACACCAGGCGGCCGCTCGTGGGGTCGTCGTACAGGTAGAAGTTGTTGGTGTTGCCGGCGTAGCCGTCCCAGTGGGCGGTGAGCACCTCCATGGCCCAGAAGGTGAAGAACCGGTCGAGGTCGATGACCGCCGCCAGGCCGTCGATGAGCTCGGCGTCGGGCAGCGCCGCTGCGGCCACCAGCCGGTCGATGGGCGCGAAGTACGGCACGTCCTCGTCGGTCTTCTGCTCGAGGGTGCCGCGGAACTCGGGGCGGAAGTCGCTGAGCGTGCCCTCGTACAGGTGGCCGTCGGGATCGGCGAAGTGCCGGCGCAAGAACGGCTTCTTCAGCTCCTCGGTCTGGCTGAAGACCCCCATGGGCTCGCCGTTGACGAACACCTGGGCGAGGGCGCAGCGCGGGGCGGGCAGGCCGGCGGCGGCGAAGCGCGCGTAGGCCAGGCAGGTGTGCAGCCGCGAGGGATCCTGGCGGTTGTTGTTCAGCGCCATGCGCTCGACGCCCTGGTGGGCCTGGTCGTCGACGTACTTGTCGAAGCGCAGCTTGAGGGAGGGCCGGCTGACGCTGCCCGAGCCGAAGAAGCCCTTCTTGCGCACGCCGACGTCGTCGTAGGCCACGCCGTCGATGGCCACCTGGGCGCTGAACCACGTGTAGGGCGAGGCGAAGGGGGCGTCGAGGCAGTCGGCGCCGCGCACGTCGATGGCGTCGCGCTGCTGGCGGCGCAGGGCGTCCCAGTCCGCGGGGTCGAGGGTGATCTCGATGCGCGACAGGCGGGTGGGGTCGAACACGCCGTCGGTGGGATCGACGGGGCCCGCGTCGGGCGGGCTGGCGTCCGGGGGGGCGGCGTCCTGGGCGGGGGCGGCGTCCTGGGCGGGGGCGGCGTCCTGGTCGGGGCCCGCGTCCAGCGGCGGCGCGCCGTCCTGCGGATCGGCGTCGGGGGTCATGGCGCCATCGACGGCCAGGCCACGGTCGAGGGTGGGATCGACCGCGGGGCCGTCGGCGCCGCCGCCTGTGCAGCCCGCGAGGGCGATGAGGACGCCCCAAAGGGCGGGGGACAGTGGGCTGGGCCTGCGCACTCGGGCACCTCCGGGGGGTCGCTCGGTTCGGTGGGGCCGTGGGAGGGCTCCCCCGGGCCCGCACCGGGGATCACCTCACCCTGACCCGTGGGGGCACCCGAAGGCGAAAGCAAAAATGGGAACAGGCTGGCCGTGGCGGCGCGGGGCGGGCGGGGGCGCCGTGGCTCAGGCCGCCCAGGGCCACAGGGGCTCGGGCGCGTCGCCCAGCGCGTGGGCGCGCTCGCGGTAGCCGAGGCGCACCAGCGAGATCGCCAGGAAGGCGGCGTAGTGGCACATCAGCGAGGGCTGCGAGCCGCCGGTCTGCGCGACCACCAGCTCGGTGAGCATGGCGGGGAAGACGAAGGCGACGGTGCCGATCTGTACGTCGGCCAGGTGCCGGCGGGCGAGGCCGTCGCTGTGGCCGGCCATGGCGTAGCCGGCGGCGACGATCATGGTGAACAGCCCCAGCTGGTAGTAGCCGCCGTAGACCGCGTAGAGGTCGCTGGGCGTGTCGTAGGTGGCGATGACCACCTTGCACACGGCGCGCGCCACGAAGCCGGGGTCGAGCAGGATCCAGCCGGTGAGGGCGGTGGCCGCCGCCAGGAAGACCGGCGAGAAGCGGCGGCGGGCCCCGGCCAGGCGCTCCACGAGCAGCACCCCCACCGCGGGCAGCCAGGTGATGTCGGCGAAGGCCAGCCGGGCGAGGCGGGGGTCGCCGCCGTGCTGGCACAGCATCGCCTCGAGGATCTGGTAGCCCGCGAGCAGGAAGAGGATCGCGCTGACGGGGCGGGTGATGGCCTTGCGGCCGGGGCCGGTGATGATCCAGAGGCCGGCGGCGATCTCGAAGGTGCCGGTGGCCAGGGCCAGGCTGGGGGCGTAGGGCATGGGGCGGTCCTCAGGCGATGGGCCGCGGGCCGACAGCAAAGGCCGTGCCGGGGCGCGCCTGGGCACGCCTGGGCGGCTGGGGCCCGCGGACAGCGGGCGCGGGGCGCCGCCAGCGGCCGGGGGCCGCGAAGGGGGCTACGCAGGTGGGTGGGGGGCTTCGCGGTGACGCGCTGCGTCACACCGGCGCGGGCGCCTCAGTTCAGGCTGCGGGCGGCGGTGACCAGCTCGACGACGGCGGCGTCGTCCAGGGCCTGCGCGCGGGTGAAGCGCAGCCGGCCCTGGCCATCGGCGACGGCGAACAGGGGCAGGCCCATGCCGGCCTTCTGGATGAAGGCCCGGGGCAGGGCGTCCACGTGGGCGTCGTCGCCCTGCCACAGCGGGTAGTACCAGGTGGGCGCGCGGCGATCGCTGCGCACCTTGCTGAGGTCGTCGATGGCGACGCTCAAAAAGCCCAGGCCCTCGGCGCGCAGCTCGCGGCCCAGCCAGCGCAGGCGGTCGAGCTCTTCGGGGGTGGTGCACGGCTTGCACCAGGTCGCCCAGAAGGCCACGACGTAGGGGGTCGACTGCCGGGGGCTCGCGGTCTGTGGGCGGGCGCCCAGGGCGTCCACCCGCCGCAGCTTCGCGGGCAGGGTGAGGCGGTCGTCGCCGCCCCACGGGGTCACGGCGCGGGGCTGCAGGGGGGTGACGCCCGTGCGCTGCTCCACGGCGGCGAGCCGCCGGCGGGCGTCGCGCAGCTCGGTCTGCAGGCGATCCACCTGGCCCTGCAGGGCCTCGAGGGCGCCCAGGGCCTGGTCGAGGCGGGGATCGGGGGCGTCGGCGCGGGCCGGCGCCGCGCTGCAGGCGGCGAGGGTCACGGCCAGCGCGAGGGTCAGGCCGGCGCGCCCGAGCGCGCGCAGGCGCTCAGACACCGTCGTCGCCCTGGTAGCAGGGGTAGCTGAACACCAGCGCGCTGCGGTTGGCCTGCTTGATGGTCAGCCGCTTGCCGCTCAGGCGCTCGGCGTCGAGCGGCGTCAGGAACATCTTGTCGTGGCCGTAGGTGATGTAGCCCACGCGCTTGGGGTCCAGGCCGAGCTGCTCGGTGACGTACTGGCGCGTGTTCTCGGCGCGGTCCACCGCGAGCTTGAGGTTGTGCTTCCAGGCGCCGTCGCGGCTGGCCCGCCCCACGATGATGACGTAGCCCTTCTCGCCGCCGATGGTCTCGATGAACTGCTGCAGTTGGTCGCGGTCGCGGCGGTCGAGGTTGGTGTCGTTCACCCGGAACTGCACCAGGCTGTGGGGCAGGCGCTGGGTGAGCAGCATGTACTCCGTGCGGGTGATCTGCTCGGCCTGGTCGAGCTGCTTGCACATGCCCTGGTGGCAGGAGCGCACCACGCTGTCGACGTGGCGGGTGAACGCCTCTTCCTGGCAGAAGGCCTCGCGGGCCTGGCTGGCGGCGGTGTGGGCCGCGCAGGCGATGTGGTCGGGGTGATCGGCGCACACGGCGAGCAGGCGGCGGGCCTGCTCGGCCATGTCGGCCTGCAGGCTGCCCAGCTTGGTGGTGGCCTCGAGCAGGGCCTGGGTCTTGGCCTCGTACTCCACCATCTGCACGGTGGCCGCCGGGCCCTTCTCGTCGGCGGGGTCGGGCGGCGGATCCCCGGCGTCCAGGGTGCTACCTGCGGGGCGGGCGCCACAGCCGGCGAGCAGCGCGGTGGCGAGGGCGGCGGCGGCGAGTGGCCAGCGGAGCATGGGACCTCCCGAGCGGGGATGGGTATCGCCCGACGATGCCCCCATCTGAGGCGGCGGGCAAGCGCGCGCGGGCTGGGGCCCCGCGGCCTTTCACGGGGGCGAGCGCCGCTGCGCTTGTGTGGGCGCTCGGGGGGGGCACACCCTGGCCGTGGCGGGCGCCACTGTGAGGAGAGCCGGATGCCCGACCAGGCCGTCGATCGCCGCGTGCCCGCCCCTGCGCGCGGGCCGCCCCCAGCCCGCGGACCCCCCCTCGAGGCCTGGTGCCTCAGCGCCGCGCTCTGGGCGGCGAGCGCTGACGTCTACTTCGCGTCGGCCCTGGGCTGCGGCACGGCGGCGCTGCTCTTTCTGGCCGGCTGGGTCCCCCCGCTCCTCGCCCGCGCCCTGGGCCGAGCGGCCGCGCGCGCGCAGCGGGCCGAGGGCCGGTTGGCCCAGTCGGCCTTGGAGGTCGGCGGCCTGCGCGCCGATCTGCTCGCGCTGCAGATCCTGGGGCAACAGACCCAACGGGTGCACGCCGTGGAGCGGCTGATCTGGCTGCGCGCGGCAGCGCCCCCTGCGCCCCCGCCGCCCGCTGCGCCCCCACCGCCCCCCGCGAGCGCCCCACCGCCCCATGACGGCGCCGTCGGCGCCGAGGTGGCCGAGGCGTCCACGGCCTTCATCGAGGCCCTCGAGGCCGCGGCGGACACGCGGCTGCACGACGCCAGCCTGGACGTGGCCGCCCTGGCGCGGGCGGTGGGCATGGGCCGGCGCACCCTCACGGCGCGGATGCAGGCGCTGGGCCTGGCCTCGCCCAGCGCGTGGCTGCGGGCGCGCCGGCTCGCGGCGGGGCAGGCGCTGCTGCGTCGGGGCACGCACCAGACCGTCGCCGAGGTCGCCGCGGCGGTGGGCATGAGCCGGGCCTACTTCAGCCGCGCCTACCGGGCCGAGACGGGGCGGTCGCCCGGCGAGGATCTGCTGCGGTAGCCCCAGCGCCGTGTGCCCGGCTGGGCGAGAGGTGTGCCCGCCTGGGCCAAGGCCGCTGCCCCCAATGACCTGCCTGGGGGCTGTGCAGTACGCAGGGGCCAGGTCACTGCGCGTGCATGGGCCAACCCACACAACAGGCGGGGGGACCGATGCGAATCAACTGGGGTGGACCGGTGTGCGGTGTGCTGGCGCTCGTGCTCGCGCTGGGCTGTGACGACGGATCGAGCGGGGGCGGCGACGGCGGCCTGGGCGGCAGCGGCGGCGTCGGGGCCCAGGGCGGCGAGGGCGGGGTCGGCGGCGCTGGCGGTGCCGGCGGGGTCGGCGGTGCCGGCGGTGCG
>JAUHVS010000193.1 GCA_030424955.1 bacterium
CTGGGCGCGGCTGGCCGCGCTCTACGCCGGCAAGGACCGCGGCAACTACTTCGTGCCCGAGGTGGGCGACGAGGTGCTGGTGGTGTTCGAGCTGGGCCACATCGACAGCCCCTTCGTGGTGGGCAGCCTGTGGAACGGCGTGGACGCGCTGCCCGAGCCGGGCCACCCCGACGGGCAGAACAACCACAAGGTGTTCGAGACGCGCTCGGGCCACAAGATGACCTTCGACGAGACCTCGGGCGCCGAGAAGATCAGCCTCGTGGACTCCAGCCTCAACAACCGCATCGTCATCGACGTGGCCCAGGACGACATCATGATCCTGGCGGCCACGGGCGACATCCACATCAAGGCGCCGGCGGGCAAGGTCGACTTCTCGAGCAAGACCATGTCGGTCAAGGTGCAAGAGACCAAGACCCACAAGACCGGCGCCGATCACGGCATCACGGTCAAGGACGGCAGCTACAAGGAGTCGGTGGGCACCACCAAGACGGTGACCGCCGGCTCGGCGAGCCGCAGCGCGAAGCACACCGACATCAAGGCCAGCGGGCAGTTCTCGAGCACCGGGGGCAGCGCCAAGGTGAAGCTGTCGTCGTCGGGCTCGATGATCCAGAAGGGCGCCATCAACCAGCAGGTGGGCAACGCCGTGCAGCAGGCCGACTGCGAGTTCTCGTCGGCGCCCACCAAGACCTGGAACGCCGGCAACCTGTCGTTCAACGCCGGGGCGATGGCGACGCTGGACGCCGGCCCGCTCGAGATCTCGGCGGGCATCCTCAGCACCGACGCTGAGCAGGGTCAGCTCTCGCTGATGGGCTCCCAGCTCAGCCAGCTGGGCGGCATCATGAAGTTCAACGCCGATCAGCTCTCCTTCAAGCCGCTCGGGCCCCCGGCGGGGCAGCACCCGCCCCCCAAGGCCAAGCCCTGAGGGGCTGAGCGCGGCGCACACTTTCTCGATCTGAGGGGGGCGGCTCGACATGGCCGACGCGACCACGACCGATCCCGCCGCGGCGGCGCCGACGGCGTCGAACGGGGCGCCGCAGCCGCGGCTGCGCATCGAGCACGACGGCTACCTGGCCATGTTCGTGCCCGAGAGCACGCTGGAGGGGCTGCAGCAGTTCCACTTCATCGTCAAGCGCACCTACGCCTTCGTGCCGGACGAGATCGCGGTGCCCAGCCGCTGGCAGCAGACGATCCACCTGAGCGATCAGCACTTCGAGGGCGCGGGGCCGTACGAGACGGCCCTGCGCTACGAGAACGAGCTGATCCCGCCGCGCAGCGGGACCGACGTGTTCGTCACCGCCACCTGCTACGCGCCAGGGGGGCAGGCGAAGTTCTGCTACCCCGAGGTGAGCGTCGAGGGCCACGTCTCGCGGCTGGCGGTGTTCGGCGACCGGGTGGCCATCATCCGCGCCGGGCAGGCGCCCGAGTTCACGCCCGCCGAGCCCTTCAGCGCCTTGCCCGTGCGCTATGAGTACGCCTACGGCGGGGTCGACAAGCAGCACGCCATGGCCCCGGTGCTGTGCGACAGCAACCCCATCGGCGCGGGCTTCCTGGTGACGCCGGTGGACGGCAGCCCCGCGCGAGACCAGTGGACGGCGCTGCCCAACATCGAGTGGCCCGACCGGCTGCTGACCCCCGAGTCGCTGTTCGTGAAGGCCGTGGACGGCAAGACCGACGCGCGGCTGCCGGCGGGCTTCGGGCCGATCCCCCGCTACTGGGCGCCCCGGGCCGCGCAGGCGGGCATGCCCGCAGACGCCAAGCCCTTCTGGAAGCTGCTCTACGACGACAAGCCGTCGGTGAACGACAGCCACTTCCGCGAGATGCAGCCGGACTTCTGGCGGGGCGCGAACGGCCCGCTGAAGCTGCCCATGCACCTGGAGGGGCACGAGAAGCTGGTGCTCAAGCACCTGCACCGCGAGCGCGAGCAGCTCGTTGTGCGGCTGCCGATCCGGTGTCCCACCATGCGCGCG
This sequence comes from bacterium, assembly GCA_030424955.1. Classification (GTDB taxonomy): domain Bacteria; phylum Myxococcota_A; class Bradymonadia; order UBA7976; family UBA1532; genus JACKDL01. The sequence goes on from JAUHVS010000193.1 coordinate 1,968, forward strand.
CTGATCAACGACGGCGCCATGACGCCGGTGCCGCTGACGCTCGACACCGTGCACGTCGAGGTCGAGCTGGGCGAGGTGGCCCTGGTGTGGCGGGGCAGCCTGCCGGCGCCCCTCGACAGCCTCGCGGATCTGGAGCGGGTGCTCATGGAGATCGACGGCGAGGTGGTGCTGCCGGCGCCGCTGCTGGGCACCGGGTTCCCGCTGGAGCTGCTGACCGGCGACTTCCCCGGGCAGGCCCTGCTGGACAGCCTGCCGACGGCGCCCACCCGCCCGCGCTGAGATGTCGCCGCTCCTGCCCGACTTCCTGGCCCGCCTCGACCCCGTCTACCTGTACGGCGGCGGGTTCCTGATCATGCTCATCCTGGGCGGCGTGTGGAACCTGCGCACCCGACCGCCCGCGCGGCCCAAGGGGCCGGGCTACGCCGAGGCTGAGGCGGCCTGGCAGGCGCTGGCGCGCGGGCTGGGGCTCGATCTCGCAGCCGCGCGGCCAGCGCGCGATGGCCGCCGGGCGGCGCAGGTGGGGGGCTGGCGGGTGGCCGGGGCCCTGCAGGACGGGCGGCCGATGCGCCTTTGGTCCACCTGGGCCCTGTACGCCCGCTTCAGCGCGATGGCGCAGCGCGAGCAGCAGGATCTGGAGCGGTCGGGGGGCGTGCAGGTGGCCTGCAAGGGCCCGGACGGGCCGGTCCCGGCGCCGCCGGGCTTCGCGGTGTCGCTCCACTGCGCGGGCGGCTGGCTGACCTGGACGGACGACGTGCCGCCGGGCACGGCGCACCCCGTGTGGGGCACCGGGCCCGAGCGCGTGGCGCTCCAGCCCGAGCAGGTCATCCGGTTTGTCGAGGGGGTGGCCGCGCGGGCCCAGCAGCACGAGCAGCGGGGCTGAAGGGCGCCGCCGAGCCGGAGGTGGCCAGCCAGGGGGCGGCCAGCCAGGGGCCGGTCAGGCCGCCGCGCGCTTCTGCTTGCGGCGGTTGAGGAACAGCAGCAGGGCGCCCAGCGTGAACAGCCCGCCGCCCGCGGGGCCGGCCCGATCCAGGCCGATGTGGAAGCCCGTCAGGGGGTAGCCCTCGGCGGCCTTCCACTCGATCTTCTCGACCTCGTCACCGAAGTCATCGACGCTCTTGACGGTCACGGGCACCTTCTCGCGGGTGCCCAGATCGCCGCCGTGGGCGAGCCACAGGCCCCCCACAGCGAGCGAGAGCGCGATCAGGATCAGGCCAGCGGCCTTCACTGCAGGCTCCCGACCAGGGTGGCCTCGCACGCGATGGTGCTGCCCACCTTGTCGCCGACCACGCCGGCCTTGCCCTCGACCTTGAAGTCGCCCAGGGCGATGTTGAACTCGGTCGTGATCTTGGTCTTGCCGTCCGGCTTGATCTTGAGGGTGGCCGGGGCCACGACCTCCTTGGTGACGCCGTGCAGGGTGAAGTCGCCGGTCACCTTCACCTGGGCCTCGGTGTACTTGCCCTTGTCGGCGGTGCTGCCGACGACCACCGACTTCACGGTGTAGGTGATGTTGGGGAACTGCGCGCCGTCGAGCCAGGTGGGGCTCAGCAGGTGCTGGTCCCGCATCTCGTTGCCGGTCTTCATGGTGCTGACCGGCACGGTGATGGTGCCTGTGAGGGTGGTGAGATCGGTGGGCGTGGCCTTCAGGTCGGCCTTGCCCTCGGCGGTGCCGAAGATGTCTTCCTTCGGGGCCTTGCTGGTGAACTTGAGCTGCCCGGTGAAGGGGGCGGCGTGGCCCATGAAGGGCAGGCCCACGAGGGCGGTGAGCAGCAGCAGGGGCTTGATGACGCGCATGGGGAAACCTCCGGTCGGTGAGACTCAGTAGAACAGGTGGACTTGCACGGTGGCCTGGCCGAAGCGGTAGTCGCTCGTCTCGACCAGGCGGTACTCAGGGCGCACCTCGACGAAGGGCACCGGAAAGAATTCCAACCCGGCCACATAGGCCCAGGTGGTGTCGTCGGCGTTGGCGGTCTGGGTGTTGGCCCGCTCGATGCGCGCGGCGGCGGTCAGCCAGGTCCAGGGCGTGTACCACAGGCCCACCCAGCCGTTGAGGGTGGTGTAGTCGAGGGTGCGCTCGCTGCGCGACACCTCGGCCACCAGGCTCACGCCCTCGTGGATACCCAGGCCCACGAAGCCGTTGATCAGCTGGAAGTCGCCGCTGCCGTAGAGGCTCGCCCCCGCCCAGGTGTTGATGATGTAGTCCTGGGTCGCCGGGGCGTCGTCGCCGAAGTCGTCGTCGCCGAAGCCGTCATCCGCGACCTCGACGGCGTAGGGGATCTTGATGTGGGGCAGGAAGGTGACGCGGCCGCTGTAGGCGACGGGCCACAGATCGGCGGTGTCGGCGGTCTCGTTGAGGGTGTCGTCGAGGCCCCGGGGGGCGAAGGCGCCCACCTCGGCCCGCAGCCAGGTGACGGGCTGGTAGATGACCTCGGCGCCGGGCTCGGCGTAGTTGGGCGCGATGATGGGCCGGCGGCGGTCGCGGGCGTCGCCGCGCACGAACAGGGTGTGGTCGTCGTGGCGGATGCCGATGCTGGGCTGGAAGACGCCGGCGCGCACGGTGGGCAGGGTGGCGTCGGCCGGCTCGTACATGGCGTAGGCCGCGTAGCAGCTCATGCCGGGGAAGACCTCGTCGCAGATCTTGCCGCGGAAGGTCTCGGGGCCCGCGCCGAAGGTGCCGTACAGGGTCACGCCGCGGGCGGGCCGCAGGGTGACGTAGGGCTGCACCTGCATCGGGAAGAAGGTGTAGTCGGGCACCCGGGTCTCGGGGGTGCCCGCGCCCGACTCGTCGAGGGTCGGGTTGCCCAGCCGGGCGCCCTGGATGCGCAGATCCATGCCGATGGACAGCAGGCCGTCGAGCCAGGTGTTGCTCTCGACGTCGTGCAGCGCGCCCAGGCCGAGCTGGTCGTAGGTGAGGGCGCCGGCCTTGCTCATGGCGCCAAAGCCGATCTCGGTGCGGCCCCCACCCCCCGTCGGGTTGACGTGGCAGGCGGCGCACGGGGTGCCCGCGGTGAGGGACATGCGCGGCGTGGCCTGGGCGACGCCGCCGAGCAGCGTGAGGCTGAGCAGCGTGAGGCCGGCCCACAGCCCGGGGCGCGTGAGGGGCTGGCGGCCGCTCATTGGCCCAGGCTCCGCAGGTAGGTGATCACCTGCCACAGCTGCTCGTCGTCAAGCTGGTCCACGCTGTACGCGGGCATGGCGGTGTTGGGCGGGCCGCCCTCGCCGCCGGTGCGCACGCGCCAGAACAGGTAGCCGTCGCTGTAGCCGCTGCTGTCGGTGTTGAAGGGGGTCGGCACGGGATCGAGGAAGCTGGTGCCCTCGCCCGCCACGCCGTGGCACCCGCTGCACTGCGCCCAGAGCTGCTCACCGGCGGCGAGCGCGTCGGCGTCGTCGGCCGCGAAGGGGTTGGTGAGGTCGCGGAACTCGGGGGGCGTGGGATCCTCGATGACGGGCTCGGGGGCGTCGCCGACGATCAGCGTGCCCTGGCCCGAGGCGGTGTCGAAGCGCACGGTGTAGGTGGTGAGGTCGCGGGTGGCGGGGCCCTGCAGCACCTTGCCGTCGGCGTCGAAGTGGCTGTCGTGGCAGGTGCAGATGAGCTTCTGGCCGTCCCAGCGGCCGCTGCCGCCGTCGGGGTTCATGTCGCACTGCACGTGGGTGCACATGCGGTTGAGGGCCACCAGCCGCTCGGCGCCGGCGCGGATCAGCAGGATCGGGCGGCCGGCGACCTCGACGGCGACGGTGCCGCCGACGTTGCCGAGCGCGGCGAAGCGGGGCTCCGCGAGATCAAAGGCGAGCTCGCCGCCGGCGGTGACGCCGAAGACCTCGGCGACCGTGCAGCCGCCGATGCTGAGCGCGCCGGCCACGGCGCAGCCGCCGCAGCCCAAGGCGCGCAAAAAGGTCCGCCGATCGAGACCGGGGTTGGCCCGGGACATGTGCACTCCCATCCGTGGTTGGCGCTTGATGCTACGAAACGATCGCGGGTTCGTTACCTGCGCACTGGGTGGATGGTCAGGGGATGGGCGGGCCAAGGCAAGGCGGCCGTGATTTGTTTTCGGTCGACGGCGTGTTTCCGCGATGAGGGCGTATGCTGGCCATCGTGAGAGTGGTTGGGTTGAGGAGGCCTGTGCGGCGTCGCGGCGGTGGGTGGAGCGGTTGGCCCCGCAGGACGCGCAGCGGGCTCGCGGCCCCCGGTCTGCTGGCGCTGTGGCTGGTGGCCGGCTGCGGCGCGTCGCCCCTCGAGCGCATGGAGACCGCGCGCCCGCTGGTGGTGGAGGCGGTGTCGCTGTCGGGCGTGACCCGCTTCGACAAGGCCGAGCTGCTGAGCTACCTGCATCTGGGAGAGTCGTCGGCCTGGCCCTGGGGCGACACCGCGCGCTACGGCGAGGCCTTCGTGCGCGAGGACACCGAGCGGCTGGTGGCGCTGTACGCCGCCTTCGGCCACCCGCAGGCCAAGGTCACCGCCTTTGAGATCGATCGGCCGGATCCGAGCGCCCCCGAGGTGTCGGTGCGGATCGCGGTGGACGAGGGGCCGCTGATCCGGGTGACCGAGGTGGTGTGGGCGGGCGCCGAGCGCCCGGCGGGGGTGGGGCCCGCGGTGGGCTCGCCCTTCTCGGTCCCGGCGCTGGACGCGGCCGGCGAGGCCGCCGTCACGGCGCTGCAGGCCCGCGGCCATGGCTACGCGACGGCGAAGGCGACGGCGCAGGTGGATCGCGACCGCGGCGAGGCGCGGCTGCACATCGAGGTGACGCCGGGGCCGTCGCTGACGGTGACGGCGGTGGCGCTGGTGGGCTTGGCGGCCGTGCCCGAGGATCTGGTGCGGCCGGTGGTGGCCTTCGCCGAGGGTCAGCCTTACACCGAGCGGCTGCGGCAGCGGCTGGAGCAGGCGGTCTACGGCATCGACATGTTCTCGTCGGTGACCGTGCGGCTGCCCGAGGCGGCGCCGGCCGATGGGCGGGTGCCCCTGACGGTGACGGTGGTGGAGCGGCCCCCCGACGATCTCAAGCTCGGCGTGGGCTTCGGGTTCTCGCCCACCCGCTGGGACGAGTGGGTGGCGGCGCGCTACAGCCACCGCAACCTGTTGGGCCGCCTCACCCGGCTGGATCTGCGGGCCAAGGTCGGCTGGATCCAGCTGCCCGACCCCTTCAACGTGCGCTCGGACGGGCCGCTGGTGAGCGTGGAGCCGAAGCTCACCCGCAAGGGCTGGCTGGACCCCGAGCTGCAGTGGACGCTGGCGCCGAGCTACGACCTGGGCGTCGAGCAGGGCTACAAGTTTCAGTCGGGCCGGCTGCGGCCCGGGGTGTCGCGGTTCTTCCTCGGCGCGCTGCGGCTGTCGCTCAACCACACGCTGGAGTGGTTTGATTTCTTTGATGTTTCGCCCGAGCTCGACGGCGCCGTCACCCGGCTGGGCCTCGACTTCGCCGATCCCTACCTGCTGAGCTACCTGACCCTGGACGCCCGGCTGTACCTCACCGACGACCTGTTCGAGCCGACCCAGGGGGTGGTGCTGGGGGTGGTGTGGGATCTGGCGGGCGGGCCCCTGGGCGGGGCCTTCACGTTCCAGCGGGTGGTGCCCGAGATCAGCGCGTACTGGAAGCCGGCCGCCCGGCTGCAGCTGGCGGCGCGGGCGCAGCTGGGCGTGATCCTGGCGCCGGACGACTCGGGCGCCCCCTTCGCCATGAAGCTGTACCTGGGCGGCCACCGCACGGTGCGCGGCTGGGGCGCGAACCGGCTGTCGCCGCAGGTGGCGGACGGCTGCGACCTGAGCGAGGCCTGCCGGGGGATCCCGGTGGGGGGCTCGACCTCGGTGCTGGGCAACGTGGAGGCCCGCGTGCAGGTCTACGGGCCCATCGAGGTGGCGACCTTCCTGGACGTGGGCGACGTGCAGTCCGGCGAGCTGACGGTGGACTGGGGCGCGCTCAACTACGCCAGCGGCGGCGGGCTGCGGGTGGCGACGCCCATCGGCCGCTTCCGCGTCGACGTGGGCGTGCGCCTGAACGATCCGCCGGTGTTCGCCGGCGAGGACCGCTGGGCGTTCCACCTGGCCCTGGGGGAGGCGTTTTGAGCGCCGATCCGCCCGAGCCGACGGATGGGCGCGAGGCCGTGGACCCGCCTGCGCCGACGCCCCGCTGGGCGCGGCTGCGGCGGGGGCTGCGCTGGGTTGGGCGCTGGCTTCGGCGCTTGCTGCTCGGGGTGTGCCTGCTGGTGGTGGGGGCCGTCGCCTTCGTGGGTGGCACCGAGGCCGGTACGGCGTGGGCGGTGCGCCTGGGGTTGGCCCAGTACGCCGGGCTCATCCCTGGGGACGCACGGCTTGGGGCCGTATCGGGCACGCTGTTCGATCGGCTGGTGCTGCAGGATCTGGTGCTGGCGGATCGCGCGGGTGAGCCGCGGGTGCAGGTGGGGCGGCTGAGCCTGGACTGGGTGCCGTGGGCGGCGCTGGCGGGCGATCTGCCGGTGCGCCTCACCGTGGACGGCGTGCGGGTGGCCCTGGGCGCAGAGGGCGACGGGTCGGCGCTGGCGGATCTGGCGCCCCCACCGAGCGAATCGCCGCCCCCGCCGCCCGACGGGGGGCCGCCCAGCGCGCCGCTGGCGGTGGAGGCCTGGCTGACCCTGACGGACGTGCAGGTGACCGTGCCGGATGGGCCGCCGCTGGTGGCGCTGCCGGCGCTGACAGTGCGGCTGACGGCCGAGGGGCTGGCCGCCGCGGTGGGGGTGCACCGCCTGGCGGTGCGGGCGGCGGGGCACGCCGTGCGGGATCTGCGGCTGGCGGCGGCCTGGGATGGGGCGCAGGCCACGGTGCAGGACCTGTGGGTGGACACCGACCTGGGGGTGGCCCGCGCGGCGGGGGTGCGGGTGTCCCCCGACCAGCAGACCGGCACGCTGACCTTTGAGGCGCGGGCGTGGGCCGACGGGCTGGCGCCGCTGCTGGCGGCCCAGGGGCTCGGCCCGCTGCCGGCGGATCCGACCGTGCGGCTGGTGGGCGGCGGCGGCCCGCTGGCCTTCGGGCTGCGGGCCG